>JAGVWO010000027.1 GCA_018304245.1 Candidatus Pacearchaeota archaeon | reverse complement strand
TCTACTTTTTGCTTTCAGGATGCCTTCAAGGATAAAAGGTATGAACAATATCAAGGCAATTTTTTCCATATTTCCGATTATTGCAAAACAACCAATCAATGCACCAACCAAATATGTTAAGGAATCTCCTGGAAAAACCTTTGCAGGATATTTATTGAATATTAAAAACCCCATTAGTGAAGCAATTACTAGGCCTATTATCAATGCTAACCAAATTAAATTTGTCTGTATTGCAACAATTCCAAAAATAATAAAAATAATTGCCCCAAGGCTTGCTTCTAGACCATTATAACCTGCTAAGAGATTAACCCCATTAGTACACCCAACCACACCAATTGGAATTAAAATCAAGGGATAAATAATTCCAAAATCAATTTGACCGAATAATGGTAGACTCATTGTAGAATGGCCAGCATTAATCACCATCAAAGGAATTGCAATGATAAATGTCAGTAGCATTTTATGCCAGGGTTTCAAACCTTTTTTCCACCCAAGTATATCGTCGATAAAACCAATAAAACCTGCTAAAAGAATAGAGGTAATAATTACTAAAGATTCTATGATGTGTGTTTCTGTTTTAAATATAAATGTTTTAATAAAAATGTAAATAAGGATTCCCAAAACTATCGAAAGAACTACCGCAACACCTCCGGCTTCTGCTACAGGTGGTTTAGAAAATTTATTCATGTCTTTTCCAACAAGCTCATTTTTTTTTGCGCTTTTAATCCAATATCTTGTAAGAGCAAAAGAAATAAAGAAGTCTAGTACAATCAATACAACAGCAATAAGTATTTCGTAATCCATTTTATGATTTTAAAATAATTTTTTAAATTACTTTCCAAGATAGTCTAAGCTTGCAGGATCATCTACCCCTATTGATTTTTTTTCTAAATATTCCGGATAATAATGTATATCTCCCAAGTTTGGAACCTTGAATATTTTTATTGGACCATATAAATCATTGGCAAGAACAAAATCAATATCTGTAATATTATAAAATTGTTTAATTTGTTTTATTATTTGTGCATCTTCCTGATGAGCTAGTGTAAGGTTTGTTTCCCCCAATAAATATACTCTTGCAAATTCTCCGTTTGCGACTTTTTCAGATATAAAAAATGCAGAACCAACATTGTTTAAGCCAGCATCTGTTAATCTTGGAACAAAATAGAAGATTCCATCAATTCCCGTTTCAGATATCTTGATTTTTCTATTGTTGATGTAAATATAATTAATTGGAACATCATATCTTTGATTATTATAAATAACAATTGCTTCTAGAGATTTTATTTGATTATTTTGATTATGCACAAAAAAGCCAGCAACACCCGCTCTTCCTTGCGGTAATAGTTGATCTTTCCAGATAATATCTTGATCTAATAAAAATCCACCTGTATAAACATAGATTGTTTCATTCTTTAATTCTTGAGTTTGTTTTTCATCTAAAATATATGTTGGAATCCAACTTGCCCTATCTGTTTTTGTTTTGTCACTTCCGATACTAGCATATGCCCCATATTTTCCAATATCTGTGGAATCAAATAAGATATATGAAATATTATGGGCCTTGCATAATTGTAATGTTGTTTGTTCACTTTCAGCAGTCATAAGATATCTTGCCGTTGTATGGTCCCAAAACTCTACAATGTGCCCTCCATCTGTTACAGTTGGTCTTTGTCCAATTGTTTGTATCCAATAACCATAATCCCACCAATGCGCAAAAATGCTCTTTTCAGGGGTACTTTCCCTTACCCATTCCATAGCATATTGCCATTGCTGTTGGTATGGACCAGGAACAGTGTATTTTGTTTCAGTATAACTTGCCATAGTATAATTGACGGCTAATGCGGTAAGCATAATAGCAAATAAGAGAACTAATGTCCAATAACAGTATTTTTTCAAAGAATCTGAACTTTTATACCCCATTTGAAATAATTTTACTGGTAAAAATGCAGAAGCAAGGATTATTGGTGGAGAGATTATAAAGAAAAGTCTAACTGCTCCCCTCATAGAAATAATTGAAAAGAAAATTAAACTCAAAATTAAAAGATATGAAAAATTAATTTTGTAAAATGTTTCTCCCAAATTTTTCTTTTCTTTAATAAATACATAAATTAAACCAATTAATAAAATTAACAATCCCCCAAAATAGATTGATTGGCTCAAAAAGTTTTCCCCATTTAATATACTTTGTGGGGAATATCTACTAAAAATAAACATCATTAAAAATAAAACAAAGGAAGATGTCAGAATCCATTTGTTCTTTTTATCAAAGTGTTTAATTGCAGAATAAAACATTAAGATTGTTCCAAAAAAGAAGAGCCAAAATAAAGAGAGAGTCACACCAAAGAAATTTGTTGAGAATGCGCTAAAAACCTCTGTAAAATATGGGGCACGATTTTCTGCAACAGTTAATCCAACCCGTCCTTCTCCGAATGGGTGTAATAGGTAACTGAATACAGAAGATATTTTGTCAAAAATAAATTGTGGTCCAAAGAAGATAATTGCTCCAAGAAGCATTATTCCAATAGAAATAATCAATGAGAAAATTTTTCTTGGAAGTTTTATTTTCTCTTTTTTGTTCTTTAAGAAAATATCATATAAGACTAAATCAGTGAAGACGATTAATAGGACAATGCTTGAAAATAATCCATCAGTCATACTAGATAAAATTCCACTAAATCCAAACCCATTCAATAAAAAACCAATAATCGAAAATAACCACCAAATTCCAAAAACAAGCACATTTTTTTTGGAAAGTTTTTGAAATAAGAATGAAAGAAGGGTTGCTAATGAAAAGGCCATGAAAATATATCTAAAACCGCCCCAGCTGAATATCATTAAGGCAGTTGAAATTCCCGCCATTGCCGAAAAAACGAGGGATTTTTTTATTTTTTCAGATTGCCACGCACTTATAAAAAAGTAAAATGCAAGCCAAAAGAAAATCATACCAAGACTTTCAATTTCCGGAATTCCCGCAGTGGTTCTATGAAGCATTTCAGGAATAACTGCATAAAGAAGGGTTGCAATGATTGCGATTATGTAAGAATATTCTTTTTTTGTAATAAAAGAAAATACTTTTTGTATAAATAGGAAAAATAAAAGAAGAGTTATTGCAAATAGAATTACTGGAAGAATTATTGCAACATATTCTAAACTTATTCCTGGTGAAAAGACATTCAAAAATTTATATAATCCAACAATAGCCCAAGGCATCAAATTTTGTTGAGCATAAGATGGAGAACCGAGTGGTGCTGCCCACATCATGTCTGGGTTTGCAACAGTTCCTGTTGCAACAATTTCTTGAGCATTTCTTAAATATAAAAATGGATCTAAATCTGGCCCAAGAGTATAATTGCCTGTCGTGATATCTTTTAAATTATCAATATTTGGTGTTCTTACATAAATGCTCAAAATAATAATTAGCAATAAGCAGAAGAAAGCAAAATACGGAAGGTATTTCAAAAAACCATTCGTCTTTGGTTTATCTAAGTTATTTGATTTCTCGTCCATTTTTTCTTATTTTTCGTCTAAAATATTACCTTTTTTTGACTTTTAAACCTTGCCCTTTATGGATGTGGTTTTCAGAATTTTCCGGATTTTCAGACCCTTCTGGTTTTGGATAGAGGTTTTTTACAGTAGATAATAGTAAAACGAAAAGCCAAATATTAGAAATAACAGTCATTAAGATAAATTGTTTTAATGAATCATGGAACATTATCGTTAAGGCAATTTGCAAAAAGACAAATGCAGCAATAACTCTCGCAGTCAATTTTTTGTTCCAATTCATAGGGAATGCAATAGAAAGTATTGCATATTTTAACAACGGGGCAATTGCTAGATATTTTGTCCCTAAAACAACTCTAACAATCAATTCAGGGAATAACAATGCACCAGTCATTAAACATAAAAACATTGTTCCATTAATGATTAAACTAGATTTAAGCAGATTTTTGCTCTCTTCCTTATCATCTCCTTCTCCAAGTTCATCAATTTCAGCTACTTTTGGAAACATAACCCTTGCCACAGCAATTGCCACAAAAAAGATTGTTTTACTTATCGTGGCAATTCCACTATAAAGTCCGGAATCTGCTCTTGAAAAGAAGAATCTTGCAATAAATACATCAACAGTATTCATCACAATTAATAATCCAAGTATAGCAAAAACAGCCAAAGAATATTTGAAAATACCTTTTTCTTTCAATCCCTCTTTTCTAACTTTTAACATAGGACGAATCATAAACCATCCAACAACTAGGCACATGAAATCCGCAATAGCAATAGATACAAGAGAGCCATTTAATCCAAAACCTAGCAAAATTAAAATTGCTGCAACAATCAACAAAAAGAAATGATAGAAAAAAGAGAGTAATCCAAGCTCCTTGAATTTATTCGTGGATTGAAGAATCCCCCAAGAAACAGGGACTAGGAAAATGACAAGAATGCAAAAACTAAACATTAGATATTCTGTAAAAGAGGCATGTAAAAATTCCCCAACAAGAGGATATAATGCTAAAAAGATAATAAATCCAACAAGTGAATAAATAAATATTAATTTATTTGATTTGAGATATAGGGTTTTTATTTTTCCAAATTTATTTTGACATAGAAATTTAGTGGTGTATTTTGCAGTTACCATTTTAACTGTTTCTTGTGGAATCATGAAAAAATAAGTAATTGCAACAAATGCATAAAAAAGACTATAATCTTCTATACTCAATACTCTCGCAAGCATAAAGTAAAAGAAAAAACTGCTGATGCCTCCCAGAATTGTATAAAACATCAAAATTCTCGAGTTTTTTTTCAAATGTTCTTCATGAGATTCTTCTTTTTTATCTATTGTTTTTGTTTTTTTAGATATCATTTTACACCTACACTAAAATAGGGGTTAAGAAAACTTCCATAAAAGCAGATACAATTAGAACAATTAATCCAAGGATAATAAGGTCTAATGAATCTTGTAATATTCTTACAAATTTTTCTCTTCCGAACTCCCGATTGATTACGGCAACACTTAGAATTCCCCCTGCAAGTGCAACAATAAAGTATGCAGAAATTTCAGGAATCCCATGAATCATATATCTAACAAATCCTGAGGGAATCCCATGAACAAATCCTTTTGCATAAATCCCAATGGCTGTTGCGATAACACTAGCATTCCAGGCCAAAATAAATATCGCTCCTGCCCCAAATAAAAGAGAAAATAACAAAGTAAATAAGAAAACATAAAAATTATTAGAGAGGATCATTGCTACACGACTCATACCTTCTTTGAATGCAATAGCCTGTCCAATAGCATTTCCTGAAATTGCACTATGGGTATTTGTAGTAATTGTGTTATCTCTTACACAGTTTTCTACATCAAAACTGTTTACTTGGCAATATGTTTCTGTTTGTATTTTAAAATTAGAGGTACTAACTTCTGGAGACATTAAAGTGAACATCAAAGAAAAGGCAATAACATAACCTAGAAAAAGAAAAACCAAGGCAAGAATGGCCCTTCCATGTTCTTTGAATAATTTTTTTTCACTTTTTATTAAGGTATCTTTTTTTTCTTCAATTTTAAAGATATAATAAACAAAAGGAATTGAGAGAAAGACAGTAAAACAAACAATAAGTATGCTAACATATTTTTCAAAAACAGGATTATTTAAAAATAAAAAATCACAAACAAGCACAGCCAAAATAGCATAGACCATTCCTATAATAATCATTTCCCATGGTTTTCTTTCTGCTTTTGCTGGATTTATAATAGATTCAAACATGGTTAGATATGTTTTTATGACTTAAAAAGCTTTTTATGTTTTATTCGGTTTTATTTCTATTTTATCGTCTTTAATAAGGTTTAAATATATACTAGAATATATATTTTAAATGACATCTTTTAATAAAATTTGTAAGGATATAAAAGACTTGAAAGTACAAGGAGCAGAAAATGTCGCAAAAGCAGGACTCAATGCAATTTTTATAAAACATGATGAAAAATCAATTAAAAAATTGCTTTCATTAAGGTCAACAGAACCATTATTAAAAAATTGTCTTTTTAGAGCATTAAGTTTTGAAGATGTTATCGAAGGAATACACAATTCCTTATTTCATCTAGGTGTATCAAAAGAAGCTATTGCAAAACATGGGGCAAATCTTATTCGAGATGATTCAATAATCTTTACCCATTGCCATAGTTCAAGTGTAATTAAAATATTGGCAGAAGCAAAAAAACAAGGAAAAAATTTTAGCGTTTATAGTACTGAAACAAGACCATTATTTCAAGGAAGAAAAACAGCAAGAGATCTTTTAGCATTGAATATTCCAATAACACACATAATAGATAGTGCGGCAAAACATGCAATAAAGAAAGCCGATTTAGTTTTATTTGGAGCAGATGCAATTACCGATGAAAGAATTTACAATAAAATCGGTTCGGATATGTATGCCCTTATTGCTAAAAATTATAATGTTCCAGTATATATTGCAACAGACTCCTGGAAATTTGATTATGAATCAGTATATGGGGAAGAAACACCAGTTGAGGAAAGAAATTCAGATGAAATTTGGAAGAATGCTCCAAAGAAATTGAAAATAGAAAATCCAGCATTTGAAAAAATCCATCCTACATTGGTTACAGGGATTATATCTGAGTTGGGAATTTTAGAACATAAAGAATTTCTTAGAAGAGTTCTTATAAGATATCCTTGGATAAAAAAAGTTAAATTTTAAGAAAGATATTCTAACAAGTTTTTACTATTAATGGTGGTGATTTGGATCAGAGCAATCACAATCATCATTTAAGACATGTTCCATCTTATTAAGTTCATTAAGAAGTATTTCCATTTGACCAGCAATTTGATTTTTTATTTCTATTGCTCTTTTTGTTTTTTCTTCTATAATTTCTTTCGTTTCATCAATTGTTTTTTTAACCAAAACCTTTTCTCCAACATTTACTAAAATTTCATTTGGATTTACAATTTTTGTTTTAATAAAAACTTCTTGACCTAATGGTGAGAACAATTCTTGGTCTTTTTTTGCCCCTTTTAATTCTTCAAGCGATTTTTCTAAATTTTGAATATCTTGGAAATATTTTTCTATAAATTGCATTTGCTGCTCTAATTGGGCAAGTTCATTTTGCAATAAATTCATTTCAAGCATCATTCTTTCAGAGTCATTAGAATTTTTTTCTCCTAGAAAATCTTTAGATTTTCTGGACTCAAAATTATCTGAATTTTGTAGTTTAGACATTTTTATATTTATTTGGTTTTGGAATGTTTAATTTAAATCTTAAAAATTTTCTTTATAACAGTACTGAAAATTATGCTAAACACAAAATAACACAAGAACCATCCAGCCCCATCATGAATAAGCCACAAATCCTTTTCCCAGGTGATTATATTTCCAATTTGTGCCCAATCAAGATAAGCCATTTTAAGAAAATATATTGCTAAAATTGCCGGAATAAATGTCACAAACATTGGAACCATGGTCATTTTCATCATTTGGCCACTAATTTTTAAGCTTTCTTGTTGGATTTCAAGCATTTTTGTTTGATCATTTTTATTTGCTTTCATCTCTTTTTGCAAATTCTTTTGTTGTTCTTTTAATCCCCTCATTTTTTTTACATCTGTTAATAAGACATAGAGTACATTCATGACAACTGAAATTATTAAAGAAAAAACAGCCATGCTGAATAAGGGGCTCCAATTAATAAAATCCACTATAAATTGTATCATTTTTATTTTGTAT
>JAGVWO010000009.1 GCA_018304245.1 Candidatus Pacearchaeota archaeon | reverse complement strand
ATAAAGAAGAAAAGGAAAATAAAGAAAAAATTTCTGATATTAAACAAAGATTTGAAGAAACAACTCAGGTAAATTCTTTTCAAAATAAAGATGCTTTAAATGTGGGTATTGTTGGACATATTGATCACGGAAAAACAACTATTTTGCATAGATTAACTGGTGTCTGGGCAGATAAACATAGTGAGGAATTAAAAAGAGGAATCACAATAAAATTAGGTTATGCAGATCTTTTGATTAGAAAGTGTACTGTATGTGGAAAATATGTTAATGAGGAAAAATGCACTTATTGTAAGGGTAAAACTGAAATTGCGAAAAATATTAGTTTTATAGATGCACCAGGACATGAAATGCTTATGGCTACAATGCTCGGAGGAGCGGCAATAATTGATACAGCATTACTTGTTGTTGCAGCAAACGAACCATTTCCACAACCACAAACAAAAGAACATTTATTGGCATTAGATGTTAAAGGAGTTAAGAGTGTTATCATTGTTCAAAATAAATTAGATTTAATCACAAAAGAACAAGCATTAGAACAGTTCAAAAAAATTAAGGAATTCATTAAAGGATCAATTGCAGAAAAAGCAGAGATTGTGCCAATTTGCGCACAACAGGGTGTGAATATGGATGTTTTGTTTGATGTGTTAAATAATATCCCAATTCCAGAAAGAGATTTAATTTCAAAACCATTATTTTTGATTGCAAGAACTTTTGATATAAATAGGCCTGGAACAAATGTGTGTGAACTCAAGGGGGGCGTTTTTGGAGGAACTCTTAAAAGAGGAAAATTAAAAGTTGGAGATATTTTAGAAATTAAACCCGGAAAAGCAACAAAGAAACATGATCAAACAATATACAAGACAGTTGAAACAAAAATTCTTGGACTTAGAACACTTGGAGAAAATGTAAAAGAAGCAACACCTTCTGGATTGCTTGCAGTTGAAACGGCCCTTGATCCGATGATGACAAAATCAGATGCATTGGCTGGTTGTTCATGTGGATTAAAAGGAACACTTCCTGAATTGGCGTATAAAATTAAATTAAAATTAAGTTTATTTTCAGAAATTGTTGGGGATGATAAAAACAAATCATTAAAAATTGACCCATTAAAAACAAGCGAATATTTATTGTTAAGTGTAAATACTACAACAACTGTAGGCCTAGTTACAAGTGTAAGAAAAGATATCGCAGAATTATCTCTAAAAATTCCGATTGTTCCATTCAAGGGTGAACGAATTGGGTTTGCAAGAAATTATTTAAACCACTGGAGATTAATTGGTTTCGGAGAAATTATAGATTAATTTACTTAAATTAATTAATACGTTCTAATGAAAAAATTAAAAATTCCATTAAGTACGATAATAATAACTTTAAACGAAGAAAAAAATCTTCCAATTCTTCTTAACGCATTGAATAAACAAACAGTTTCTCCAGCAGAAATAATTGTTGCAGATGCTGGTTCAAAAGATAAAACATTAGATATTGCGAGAAAATATCATTGTAGAATCATTAAAGGGGGAAAACCACCTGTTGCAAGAAATAATGGTGCAAGAGAAGCACTTCAAGAGAGATTATTATTTTTAGATGCAGATACGTTGCCCAATTCAAAATTTTTTTTAGAATCTCTTTATCGAGAAGTAAATGAAAATCATTACGATTGTGCAACTTGTGACAATATTCCAAGATCAAGGAAAAAAATTTATGAGGGACTTTTTATAGGATATAATTTAATGCAAAGATTTAATCAATATACACCTTATCCAATTGCTTCTGGACCCTGTATATATTGCACAAAAAAAGCATTTAATGGGGTTGGTGGATTTCCAGAAGATATGAAATATGCAGAAGATAGCGAATTTGTTAGAAGAGTAAAGAAAAAAGGATATTCTTTTGGAATTTTAGAAGAACCAAAAATACAGATATCTGTAAGAAGATTTGAAACAGACGGAATAAATAAAACAATGAAAAAAGCTATCGGATTTTATCTTACTGGACAGAAAAATATTGATTACAATTTTGGGCATCATCACGAAAACAAACAAAAAGATTAATTAAACTAATCAATAAAGAACAACAATTCTTTTAAACTAATTTTTGTTTAGAATAACTCTCTTATAAAATGGTATTAAAGGTTATTATAAATAAAGAACCATATGTGGGTATGCTTTTGGAAGCAACTCAGGCATATCATAAGGAAACTTTTGGAATTATTATTGGAAAAAGAGTGAAAAAAGAAAAAGCTTTTTCATACGACACCCTGGTTCAAATGTTTGTACCTATAAAAAACAATTCAAAATATACTGGTTTAACAGTAAACAATGAAAGATTAGAAAAGGCATGTTCCGCAATTCCAGTAAATTCAATTAAGCAATTGGGAGATTTTCATACTCACACAACACACACAACATTTGGACCTGCTCCAAGTGAAGAGGATATTAAAGATATTAAAAATATCAAAAATATCAAATCAAAATATTATTTGTCTTTCATAATGCAAGTAAAACCAAGTGAAGCAAAAAATACAGGATTTCTTTATAAAAATAAAGAAATAGTTTACATTACAGATATTTATTCTAGAAGAAGTAAAAGTAAGAAAACTAGAATTAAAACAAGATTAGCTGTTTTTTATTTAAATAAAATTAAGGGAGAATTAAAACCAATTAAAGCAGAACTTGAACCATCTCGATGGCTTCTTAATTTAATGGATGAAAATCCATTGGATAAAAGAAGAAAATTAAAGGCAAAAGAATCATTAGAGATTATTGCAGAAGCAATAGATGTCGGAAGACAACAAGAACACTAAAAATTATTTTAAAATCTTTTTCTAACTTTCTTGCATCTTATCTATATTTGCAATGCAGAAAACAGAAACTATAAACATCAAAATACAAATCCATTGGCTTGTTGCTAATCCAAATAAATAGTTTTCATAGAATCTTAAAAAATCTATAAAAAATCTGAAGACAGAGTATAATAATAAAAATACAAAGAATATCGCTCCTTGTTTGTCTAAGAAATCTGATTCGTGAATAAAGACTACATCCTTAAATCCATCTTTCTTGAATTTTGTTCCTTTATCTTTGAAAGATTTTTTGTTCTTTAATCTGATTAATATAAAAAATATGATGAGATTACTTAAAACAAGATATAATTGGGTTGGGTGTCGGGGAATATCATTAATTACTTTTATTGCCCAAGGTAATGTTGAAATAATTCCGAAATCATCCCAATTTAAGAAACATCCAATTCTTGAAATTGCAAATGCTAGAATGATATATGGGGCAGAGAGATCTAAAAGTTCTAAAAATCTTATTTCTGCATTTTTTCTAGTGTAAAGCCACACAAAGAAAATTCCAAATATTAATCCCCCATAACTAGTCATCCCACCTTGCCAAAAAGCAAATATCTCTAATGGGCTTGAAAGGTAATAAGAAAGATTTTCAATAACATAAAATATTCTGGAACCGATCATTGCTCCAATCAAAACAAGCAATCCGATATTGTATGCATGAATGCTTGGAATCTTTTTCTTTTTGAACTCCTTTAATATGAAGAAGAAAGCTACTAAGAAACCAATCGCAAACATCAACCCCCATGAATAAATTTTTAATGAACCAAGTTCAAACAAGACAGGGATTGGATTATAATTAATCATAATAGCCAAACCAAAATAGAATTTAAAAAGTCTTGTTATAATTCAATAGTAGGTACAAACATAAGTTTTATAAAGCTCGAGATTTTTATAATAACTACCCAAAAATAGAATCATTAACAAAATAAAAAATAAACAAAAACTACAACTAAAAATGATACACCCAGGAAATATTTTGAACACATTCAATTTTTATGAATATTTAGAATCAGATTATGTCGTTATTGATGAAGAAGATTTTGATTCAAAGAAAAGAAAATATGGGGTTATTTTAGACGTATATTGTGAATTAGATACACAGATGATTTCTTTAAAACATTCAGGCGGGGAAAGAGATATTCCATCAAATAGTATCTTGTTAAGGCCAGCAAATCTATTAGAAAAAAGTACAAAATTCAAGAGGCTCAAAAAATTAAGTCAAATAGTAGACGATTAAATAAGTTTTTTCAATAATAAAAATAAAATGAAAACACTAGGTAAAAAATTAATTGAATGGGGTTTTCTAGAATATAAACCAGGGATGATGGTTTGTATTGACAATTTTGGAACAGACTTATATGGTCTTGTAGAAGAAATAACTTCTAAATCAAAAGGAGATCTTAGTACAACAAAAACGGTTCATATCCAATTAGATGATTGTGTTGTTAGAGAAGATTATGATTCTGAACTATTAAGACCAATAACCCTTTTGGAAAAAATCCTTAAAGCAAATAACTTTTCAAAAGCAAAAGTAGACAGCCATACATATCCTTTTTAAAATTTTAAATAAATACAAAAAATAAAAATGGTAAACGAAAAACCACAAACAATTCCTAAAATAGGTACAATAGAATATTGTATGGAAGCAAATAGGACCGTACAATTACAAGAATATTATAAAATCATGAAACAAATTATTCCTTCACTTGCTAAAATAAATGGGAGCTATCTCCAGGAAACAATTAATCTCGCAGAAGGAAAAATGATAGATAAATCATATGGTTTAGCAATAGATATTTGTTATAATAAAGATTGCATAAGTTTTGGAATAGATCCAGAAAATCCCGAAAAATTTGAGAAAGCAGCACAACTTTACTTTT
Source organism: Candidatus Pacearchaeota archaeon (assembly GCA_018304245.1). GTDB lineage: Archaea > Nanobdellota > Nanobdellia > Pacearchaeales > UBA284 > UBA284. The sequence goes on along the minus strand of JAGVWO010000009.1, from coordinate 14,448 downwards.
TATTTGCCCTTAAAAGAGAAAAATTATTGGCAAGATTTAGTGGTTTGGAAATGCATGTTATAGAATAAATAAAAAATGACAACCGTGGAAAAATTAACTATTGAAGAAGGGAAGAAATTGTTTGATAAATTTAGAGACACAAACATAAAAATCCCAAAAGTTTTTGAAGGCTCTAAGGAAAAAAAAGATTTAGAACGAGCATATATTCTTTATGAAAGTACAATTTATAATGATAATCTTTGTAAAATTTTAAATTTTTCTCCAACAGAAATGACTCAATTAGAATGTCATGCATTAATAAAACTTTATTATAACCATCCAGATTTCTATGATACTTTGTTAGAAAATTGTAATGGGATATAATTATTTTTTCTGTAAACAAAGATAATTCGCTTCAAGAATTTTTAAATAAAAAAGAGAGATATGCAGATTTGTGTGAAGTCATAAATCCTGCATTTTTTCAATTTATTAAAGAGCAAGGAAAATTTTATCAAATATTATCAAACCCAAATAAAAGATTTGGGCGGTTTGCTGAAAATTGTTTGCATGGTTCTTGTTTTAAAAATTCTCTTGATGCCACAATTAAATATAGTGATTTAGAATATTGTCAAGGATTTTCTTTAATTAACAATTTACCAGTTAGACATGCATTTAACATAGTTAAGGAAAATGAAGAAGATAGGGTTTTAGATTTAACTGCCATAAAATTTAATATTTCTATTAAAGATTATTTTGGAATTACAATACCTAAAGATTTATTGAGAAAATTTGATAAAGAACCAGAAGAATTTTTTGGAGATTGCCTCGCAAAATATCATAAATATTCACTAGAAAAGAAATTTTTTTGAATTAAACAAGAAGGTTATAGATTTTTAACCAAACAAGGTCTGATTTTTTGTGTTATTCGGTTTTGTCCTTATATCGATGAAGGCCGAAAGATTTATAAACGTCCCCCAACATCAACATATTACTAAAATGGTTTCACTGAATGAGTGTCTTAACCTTTTGGATAATTATTTTAGAATTATCTGTCCTGTTAAGATATGATGTAGGAAAGGCAAGAAGTCATTCAGAGATGTAGTAAAATTTTCTTAGATAATTTTTAATTAATTTATCGACGGAAAACTAAACTTTTCTCGACTAATTCAATAAGAAGTAAGATTTAGATAATAATTTTCGATTGCGGCTTAATAACAATTCCAGTTTATCCTGCTGGAGAGTGCTGCTATCAAAATCCGGCTAAGCCATGCAAGTTACTGTCGCAAGACAGGGCAAACTGCTGAGTAACACGTAGTCAATCTGCCCTAGAATTCATAATAACCTCGGGAAACTGAGAATAATAATGAATAGATGATGGTCACTGGAATGTGTCATCGTTTAAACTTTGGTTCTAGGATGGGACTGCGGCTGATTAGCTAGTTGTTGAGGTAACTACTCAACAAGGCAATGATCAGTAGGGGCGTTGAGAGACGGTGCCCCCAGAAGGAATCTGAGATACTATTCCTAGCCCTACGGGGTGCAGCAGGCGCGGAAATTCTCCAATGCACGCAAGTGTGAGAGAGGGATTTTGAGTGCTTATCTTTTAAGATAAGCTTTTGTCATCTGCAAAAAAGATGATGAATAAGGGTTGGGTAAGATCGGTGCCAGCAGCCGCGGTAATCCCGACGACCCGAGTAGCATTCGACATTATTGGGTCTAAAACATCCGTAGCTGGTTTCGCAAGTTTTGTGTTAAATCATTGGACTCAATCCAATGGCTGCGCGAAATACTGCGAGGCTGGAGACTGGGAGATGTAACAAGTACGTTCGAGGTAACGGTAAAATGTTCTAATCTCGTGCGGACTAACAATCGGCGAAGGCATGTTACAAGAACAGTTCTGACGGTGAGGGATGAAAGCCAGGGGCGCAAAACGGATTAGATACCCGTGTAGTCCTGGCTGTAAACTCTGTAGATTAAACATTGTGACCTCCTCGAGAGGTTGCAGTGTTGAAGTGAAGGCGCAAATCTACTACCTGGGGAGTACAGTCGCAAGGCCGAAACTTAAAGGAATTGGCGGGGGAGCACTACAAGGAGTGACGCGTGCGGTTTAATTAGATTCTACCCCGTGAACCTTACCAGGAGCGACAGCAGAATGAAGGTCAGTCTAAAGGGCTTACCTGACACGCTGAGAGGAGGTGCATGGCCATCGTCAGCCTGTGTCGTGAGATGATCTGTTAAATCAGTTAACAGGCGAGACCTGCGTGTATTGTTGCTATCATGTACTGAAGCACACTATACAGACTGCTCCCGCAAGGGAGAGGAAGGTGCAGGCAACGATAGGTGAGTACGCCCCGAATCCCCTGGGTTACACGCGCGCGGCAATGGCGAGAACAATGAGTTGCAATGCCGAAAGGCAAAGCTAATCCCCTAAATCTCGTCTCAGTCCAAATTGAGGCTTGAAACTCAGCCTCATGACGTCGGAATTCCTAGTAATCGGATGTTATCAACGTCCGGTGAATAATGTCCCTGCTCCTTGCACACACCGCCCATCAAACCATCCGAGTTTTGCTTTGTTGATGCTAGCAATAGAGGAAATTTGGTAAGACAAGGAAGGTTAAGTTGTCACAAGGTATCCGTAGGGGAACCTGCGGATGGATCACCTCCTTTTTTAATATAAAAATTAATCATTGGAAAAATTGATTGGGATGAGAGAAATGCAAGATAATGCTCAAAAACGAAAACGTTTTTGGCATCCCGAAATTCGAAAGAATTTCGTGACATTAATGAAGAATGCCGCCTTTTCTACGTGAAACTATTTTTTTTTATGTTTAATAGAATTATAAAAAATATCAAAACCTACAAAATATAAATAACATAAAAATAAAAAATGACCTACTACGAAATTAAAGTAATGTCTGGAAGAAAAATAAAAAAATACGAAACAGAAGGAAAAGAAATTCCTTTAGTATGTTCAGACATACATAATGATTACACCGAAGCTCAATTAAGAAAAGCAAAAATTAGCATAACAGAAATTAGCGCTGATTTATTTATACATTACAGAAGGAGTAAAATGGAAAGATTATTAGCAACTGCGTAAATCACAAAATCACAAATCACAAATAAAAAATATCACAAAATAATATTCAAATTTTTTAATTTGAAAAAATTCCGCAAGGAATTTTTGTTATGACGTGTGCAAGGAAATTTGCATACCGAGCAGATCATGCGTAGGAAATCAGAATATTTCCTGCATCCCGAAAATTCCTTTTTGGAATTTTCTTGATATTTGAGATGAAGCATCATAAGAAGAACACAACTTTAGTGAAAACTAGAGATAATCAAAATCGTAAAGATTTTTGGTTTCTAGTTTCCCACAAAGAATTTTTTGGAAAGCTCAAAAAAATTAGCAATAATTTTTTGAGAGTAAAAAATGTAAGATAAGATATCTTTAAGATATATAAAATTACGAAAGTAATTTTTTACGAACTAAAGATCCTATAAAAACTATTATACGGATGGCTTGGCTTAAGTCGTGACGAAGGACGTGGCAAGCTGCGATAAGCTCTGGGGAGGTGCATGCAACCTTTGATCCAGAGATTTCCGAATATGAAACATTTTAATTCACGCAAGTGAAAGCGTACCCCGGGAATTGAAACATCTTAGTACCGGTAGGAGAAGAAAATAATAATGATTCCGTTAGTAACAGCGAGCGAACGCGGAACAGAACAAACCGAATCCGTCGATGAAAGTCGATGGAGATGTGGAGTGACAAGAGTACATCTGGGACTTCTGATTTTAACTGATCTGGAAAGATTGGCCACAGAGAGTGATAGCCTCGAGAGAGAGGAAGTTATGGTGATTTCTTGTATCAAGAGTAGGATAACCTGGATTGGTTGTCTGAACACGGCACAACTGAGTGCTAATTCTAAATATGGACTTAAGTCCGATAGCGTACTAGTACTGCGAAGGAATGTTGAAAAGAACTCTTAACAGAGAGTTAAAAGACCTGAAATATAATAGTTATGGTTAGTTACTGCCCTACGGGGTTGTAACGTGCGTTTTGGAAAACGAGCCAAGGAGTTGATATAATTGGCGAGGTTAAGTCTCTATGAGACGTAGCCGAAGCGAAAGCAAATCTCCGCAAGTAATCAGGGAGAGCGTCCTAATCGGCGTCAGTCAATTATTTCTGACCTGAATCCAGATGATCTAATCGTGAACAGGATGAAGCCTTCCCAACGGAGGGTGGAGGTCCGAACAAATGCTACGGGCAAGTGCTTTGATGATTTACGATTAGGGGTGAAAAGCCTATCGAATCTGGCGATGGCTGGTTCCGGTTGAAATATACCTAGGTATAGCCTGAAGTTAGTTGGTTATCGAGGTAGAGCGACGGATTGAACATGCAGGCACTTCCCAGTGTCGGTGCTCAGTCCAACTCCGAATTTGATAACAATGCAGCTTCAGATCCAGGGCTAGGGAGTAAGTTTCTAGTCCGAAACTCGAACAAGAGAGATCGAGGTTAAGGTCCCTAAATGTAGACTAAGTGTTTTGAAAGGAGTCTTGATTCTGAGACAGTTGGGAGGTAGGCTCAGAGGCAGCCATCCTTTAAAGAAAGCGTAACAGCTCACCTATCGAGAAACAAGGCACTGAAAATTGACGGGGCTAAGTCTATTACCGATACCTCGATATTTGTCGTATGACAAATTAGGTAAACCGGCGTGGTGTTTGGGTAGAAGCGTTTCCGTGAGGAGGCGTGGACCGAATACTAATGAAAATCTTGGCAATAGTAGGATCTTACTTGTATGAAAACTACAAGGGTCGTAAGAGCAAGGGTTCCTCGGCACTGTCAATCAGCCGAGGGTTAGTCGATCCTAACTGTGCCCTTAACTGAAGCACAGGAAAACGGAGGGCTGGTTAATATTCCAGCACTATATGATTCGCTAAGGATTTTAATGACATTTTGGAGTATGCACGACGTATCCGCAAGGACGGTTGTATACATAGGGAACAGGAGTTACGTAATGTAGAGAATGTTTCTAAAGTATGCTTCGAAAGCGTGTAGATCTCGAGAGTCCGTGAAAATTTAGAATTTTTGAATTATATATTCGTACCTAGAACTTGCACTAGTGCTCTAGCTGAGTAGGTTAAGACCTGAAAGCTTAAAGATAGTAAGGGAATTCGGCATATTAGTAGCGTATCTTCGGTATAAGCTATGCCTATAACTGTGTTGATAGAAATATACAATGCAGTAGTAGGTTGCAATAACAAGGATCGCCCGACTGTTTATCAAAAACGTAGCCAGTTGCTAATCCGAAAGGATGCGTACAACTGGTGAGACCTGCCCAGTGGTGGTGTCTGAAACTTCGTTCCAACGGAGCTAATGCCCATTAAACGGCGGGCCTAACTGTGAGGCTCTTAAGGTAAACAATTACGATTGCCTTAGTAAAATTTGGCTATTTGCTGGAAAATCCGAGTATTTCAAACTACGACGATAAATTTATTAAATCTGTTGTCGTGAAAATGTTATGAATGCGGACAATCAGCAGGAAAGATTAAATGCTGAATGGATTGTTGGTTTTACTGATGGAGAAGGATGTTTTCATGTCTCTATCAATAAAATTTCTGAAATGAAATTAGGGTGGCAAGTGCTACCTGAATTTAGAATTGTTCAACATGAAAAGAATGAAGAAGTTCTTTATAAAATAAAAACTTTTTTTGATTTTGGTGATGTAACTATCAATAGAATAGATTATCACGGAACAAGAAAAGAATTTAGAGTAAGAGGAAAAGAAAATTTAAATAAAATTGTTAGATTTTTTGAAAAATATCCTCTGAAAACATCAAAGCAAAAAGATTTTGAAATTTTTGCATTGATTATAAAAAAGATGAACAATGGAGAACATCTAACAAAACAAGGGTTAGATGAAATTGCTAAACTCATTTCTAATATGAATAGACAATCTAAAAAGTATTTAGAATCCTCAGAGACTATACGCCAAAAATAAAAGATAATAAGGAAAGAAAACTTGATTGTCTTTTATTAAGATATAGTCCGACCTTCATAGCGATATGAAGAAATTGTTAGAAATAACAATTCGTTACAATTTATTTCTTTAGATAATTGTAATAGTAACAAAAGTGAGCGTAATACCTTGTCATCTGAATGGTGACTTGCATGAATGGTTTAACGAGGTGGTCACTGTCCCTACTGTCGAGCTTCCGAAAATTCCGTCCTGGTGCAAAGGCCAGGGACGCCTAGTGGGAAGCGGAGACCTTGTGGACCTTTACTGCAGCTTGTTGTTGTGGTTTTATGCTTTATACATAGTGTAGCTGGGAGAGATGACGGGTAGCTTAGGCAAACCTGATCGACAATGTAACACCAGTTATAATACATGACATCACTCACTCTTTACAGAGGACAGCGGCATGTGGGCAGTTTGGCTGGGGTGGCACCCTGCAGAAAAGATATCTGTAGGGCCCAATGGTAAGCTCATTGTAGTTGGAAACTACGAGTAGAGCGCAGAGGTAAATGCTTGCCTGACTGTGACATACCCAAACAATGTCGCAGATGCGAAAGCATGGCTCAGCGAACCTATCATGTCTTTCTGTGGGACAGATAGATGACAAAAAAGGTACCCCAAGGATAACAGGTTTGTCGCGCCCGATAGTCCATATTGACGGCGCGGCTTGATACATCGCCGTCGGCTCTTCCTATCCTGGATGTGCACAAGCATCCAAGGGTGTCGGAGTTCACGCATTAAAAGGGATCGTTAGCTGGGTTAAGAACGTCGCGAGACAGTTTGTTTGATATCTGCTAGGCGTGTTGTTGTCTGAGCGAAAGAACGTTTTAGTACGAGAGGAACGGGCGTTCGTAGCCTCTGGTACGTCGATTGCATTTATATTGCACGTCGATAAGCTACGCTATGTGGTGATAAACACTGAAAGCATCTAAGTGTGAAGCGCCCCGCGAAAAGAGACAACTGAGGCCGTTATAAAAGATGACGTTGATAGAGTTGCTGTGTACGCATCAAGCTTCGGCGAGGTGTTCAGCAGTCAACTACTAAAAGCCTTAAATAAAATTATATCTTCGGATATAATCGATTTTTAGTTCGTGTGTTAAAATGTAAAAGTTTTAACATCTCGAAGATAAAACATCAAAACATAAATAGAATTTCCAAAAACTAAAAGTGTTCTTCTATGATGCTTCTTTCATTATTTTTTCTTCAGAAAAAATTTATAAGTTAGCTTTTGCTCTATCCTTTTATGTCTAAACAATTAACAAAAGAGGAAGCAAAAGAAGAGATTAAAAAATTAGTTGAAAAATATAAAAAATATAGTCAAGATGATGAATTTATTAAGAATGAAAGACAAGCCTGTGATAGTTTAATAAGACCTTTCTTTAGAGACATTTTAGGATGGGATATAGATAATCCTTATGAATTTAAATCCGAATATTCTCAGGGTGGTAAAAGAGTAGATTATTTAGTTTGTTTAGATGGAATTAGCCAATTTATTATAGAAGCTAAGGCACCATCAAGGGAAATTATAGAAAAAGGTGAATTTTATAAACAGGCAATTCAATATGCAGAATACAAGGATAAAGATTTTGCAATACTTACTAATTTTACTACAGTTATTATTTTAAGAGCAGGAATTCAAGCAGGAAATGTTTTTAATAATGAACTTAGAAGAATAGATCTTTTGAAATTAAGTGATGAAAACCTAGATTTTCTTTTATATTTTGCAAAAAATTTCTGGGTTGATCAGGGAGAAAATAATCCACTTTATTTAATTAAAAACTTAAAGAAGAAAAAGAAGATAGACGAAGAGCTTATTGAAGATATGTCTAAATGGAGAGAACGTTTGATTACGAATCTTAATGCAAATCAAAAGTTAAAATTAAATTTTGAAGATGAAAAGGAATTTTCTTTAATTGAAGAAGAAATTCAAAGATTTATTGATAGATTAATTTTTATTTGTTCTTGTGAAGATAAGCAGTTGAATGATAACCAATTAAAGTCTTTTTATAATGAAAAAAGAAAAAGACCTTCAGAGAAAAATTATTTATTAAATAAAATTAAAGAAATATTTAGGGAATATCATAGGAAGTATAATAGTGATTTATTTGAAGAGGGATTATGTGACCAATTCATTTTAGATGATGATTTCTTGTTACAAATTTTAGAAGATCTTAGAAGTCCCTTAGGAAAATTACCCTATGATTTTTCAATTATTGATGCAGATATATTAGGTAGGGCATATGAGGGTTTTTTAGGACATACGACAACCGGTAAGAAAAGATTCAAAGAAAAGAAGGATATTGGAAAAAGAAAAGAACAGGGGATATACTACACCCCGCAACATATTGTTAATTATATTGTTTTAAATACAGTTAGGGAAAAAGTAAAAAATCTTTCTTTTCAAGATATACTAAAAATTAAAATTTTAGATCCTGCTTGTGGTTCTGGAAGTTTTTTAATTAAGGCTTTTGATATCCTGGTTGAAGAAGCTAAAAGAAGTTTAAATAGTAATGAGCTAACTTACGAGCAAAAAAAGAGTTTGCTTTTAAATTGTATTTATGGTGTTGATTTAGATGAAAGGGCTTGTGATATTGCAAAATTAAACCTCTCGCTTAAAATTGCATCAAGGGGTGAGAAGATACCCATTCTTCACAGCAATATAAAAAATGGGGATTCCCTAATTAATGATGAAAAAATTGCAGGAGATAAATCATTTAATTGGGAAAAAGAGTTTCCATTTAAGTTTGATATTGTTATTGGAAACCCACCATATGTTGAAGCGAGGCAGATAGAACAAATATTTATTGATTATTATCGGAAAAATTTTAATTCTGCTGGAAATAGAATAAATACTTTTCCCTTATTTTTAGAAAAATCGATTATTGTAATGAAAGATGAAGCGTTATTTGGGATGATAATCCATAAGAATAGTATTCGTTCAAATGATTATGTAAATTTAAGAAGATTTGTTCTTGATAATTGTAGAATACTTAAAATTTTAACTTTAGAATCTGGAACTTTTAAAGATGTTACTGGCGAAATGACCGTAATCATATTTGAAAAAAATAGCAATGAAAAACTTCGCCATAAGAATATTGTTTTGCATGGTGGGAAAGGAGTAATCTTATCTGGAGATATCAAAAAATACGAAAAAATATCTCAAGATCTTTTCTATAAAATTCCAGGAAATAGGTTTAATATATATTTAAATGAAAATAAAATTAAGGTTTTAAATAAGATAAAAGAGTCTAGCAAAGAGCTAAAAGAATTTGCGGAAACCAAACAAGGAATAATTGTAGGAGATGAAAAAAAATATATTAAAAATAAGAAAGAAACGGAAAAATATAAACCCGTTTTAAGGGGCAGAGATATTTCACGTTATAGGATTAATTTTAATGATGAATATCTTTTTTATGTTCCTGGCACAGGGGTTTTAACAAGAGGCAAAACTCCAGACTTATTTGAGAAGGATGAAAAAATTGTGACTCAACACGTTTCTGGTAGAATTATTGCCTCATTGGATACCGAAAGATATTATATTTTACAAACTATCAACATTATATATTCTAAGGGAGATCTACCAAATAAATATTTATTGGCATTATTAAATAGTAAGTTAATTAATTTTTATTACGATAGTTACTTTAATATGGGTTCTGAATTTACTACTGCAGTGGCAACAGAGAATTTAGATCTATTACCAATAAAGATTTCTTCAGAAAAACAACAAAAAATGATTATTCTTCTTGTAGAAAAAATGCTTTCTTTAAATAAGCAACTTCAGGAAATTGGCGAAAAGGATAAATACAAAAAACAAAAAATAGAAGAGAATATAAAAAATACCGATGAAGAAATCAATCAAGAAGTTTACAAACTTTATGGAATAACATCAGAAGAACAGAAAATAATTGAGGAGAGCTTGAAATGAAAAATAAAATACGATTGAATAAACCAGGTCAAATAGTAAAACTAATTTTTATAATATTGGTGACGCTTGGTGTTTTTATATTCTTATTAGACCAATATAGCAATTATTCTTTTTCAAAAGAAATGATCTCCCTTATAATGGAGCTTTCTTTGATTGTTGCAGGATTTGGATTGTTGGGTTTTTCTTTTAATAAGAAGGATACGTCAAGGTTATGGGAAATATGGTATCCAGATTTAAGAAAAATAACTCTTTCCGCTATAATTAGTTTAATTTTAGGATTTATGTTTTTCCCTTTAGAGAATAATGTAACTTTTAACAATCTAATTGGCTTTTGTTGTATTGCTCTTTTCTTTTATTCAATAATCTTGTTTTTTGCATTTTTGCTTTTTTATGACCCAAATGAAGCAGAATCAAAGAAAGGCGAGATAAAACTTAAAAAGAAGTAAATAGTCTTTTTCTAATGAACTTTTCAGAAAGATATGGATATAAAGGGGTAAATGAAGTATTAGGTAGAGAAACATTGCCATCACCCATAAGAATAAGAATCTGGAATATTTTTTATTCCATTATTTTTAACAATATTTACAAATCTCTTGTGGAGGGATATTCATACACAGGATATGAACGTGAAAAATTAATAGGATTTGGACAAATTTTTCATGATTCTTTTTTAAAGGAAGATTTGTTATCTTTCAATTTAAATCTCTTAGAAATTAATGTAAAATTACAATTAAATTTTTCTAGTAAATGGTATGAAGTTTTTGATTTTATAGAATTTTTTATTCAAAATTATCCATTTGAAAAGGAAGTAAAGATTTTAATTGAAAATTTGAACCGTGTCTTAAAGGAAGAAAAATCTGCATATAGAATTATTGATAAACAAATTGTTGAGATAACTTCTGAAGAAGAAATTGCAGAGATTAATCATGTTCTAAATCTTTCAGACAAATTTAGTCCCGTAAGGGAGCATACATCAAAAGCACTAAAACATTTATCTAATAGAGAAAAACCAGATTATGAAAATTCGATTAAAGAATCTATTAGTGCCTTAGAATCTTTAACAAAAATAATTCTTGGAGAAAAAGGAACCTTTGGGGAATTGACTAAAAAATGGCAAATTCATCAGGGATTAAAGGATGCAATAAATAAACTTTATGGGTGGGCAAGTGATGAAAATGGAATTCGACATGGGGGTGATAAAAAAACCTCAAAAGTAGGCGAAGAAGAAGCAAGACTTATACTCGTTCTCTCGTCTTCTTTAATAAATTACATCCTTTTTAAAAAATGAATAAGAAAGCAAAAGAATTTGATTTAGGCAACCTGTTTTATTTATTTATTGTGCTTATTTTTGCAATTATTCTTTTCTCGGCAATTGGTTCAATATTGAACCCAACTTGTCCAAAATGCGAATGTCCTGCTTACCCTAAATGCAATTATTCTGGATATGAAAATAATTTAACTAATTGTAATCAAACGATAGAAAACCTTACAAATGAATTAAGAGATAGACCAATTCAATATATACTAAATACCACCTACATTAATAATACTATTTTTGTCGATAGACCTGTTTATTTAGAAACCACTCCGAAAACGAGCATCACCCTTCTTATTTTTTGGTTATCTTTATTTCTTACAATAAAATTGTTTACAATAAAAATTAATCTTCCAAAAGAATTAGAAGAAAAAGTAGAAAAGATAGAAAAGGCAATTTTAATTGGTAGATGGGTTTCATTTGCTTTGACAATTTTGATAATGGTTAGACTTCTTTTTATTTTAATAAAAATTTAATTGAATTCCCCGGGGCGAATGATAGAAAATCTTTAAATAAGCAAAAATAATAATTAGAATATGAAAAAACTCTTTAAGAAAAGACAAAACAATTCATGCGGATGCGGGTTCCATCACCATAAAGCAGGCGGATGTATTTATGGCTTAGGGTTTATCGGAGCAGTAATTTATAACATCTCAACAGCAACAGGCTTTTGGATGGGTGTTCTAGGATTTTTGAAAGCTCTTGTATGGCCAGCATATTTGGTTTATGGCTTGATGAAATTTATTGGATTGTAAGGTAAAATTTAATACGCCCTGAAGGCTATACGGCGTGATACACTAGATGTAGAATTATTACCCTAATGTTAATGAGTTAGTTATTCTTGAATTTTGCATTCGCTTGAAAATCGAAGATTTTCTGCGTCCCAAAAATTTAATAATTTTTGAGGATTCGTTCACGCAAAATTATTTTCCCCAATAGCAAATGCAAGCCATTGATATAGCGCTCGTTTAATCCAATAAATATTAATAAGATTCTTTTATATTTCGCCAGTTAGTTTCAGGGCGAAATGATTTCTGGTGATTAACCAAACGAAAAGCTTATAAAAGTACATAAATTAAGATATTTAACATGATCCCCAGTGATCCGTAAGGGTTGCTGGATGATTTTTAAATTTTGGTGATTTTAAAGATTCAAATAAATGTCTTTTAATTCTAGGAGCAAATTATGGAAAAAGCGATAGTAATGATTGATGCTGGTTTTTTATCAAAAGTAAGCAAAAAACTTGGAGATGGACATTATTTTAAATATGATTTATTAAATTTTTCTAAAAAATTAACAGGTAAGCGTAAACTTATTTTTCACCATCTATTTTTTTATAATGCCCCACCATTCCAAGGTCAACCACCAACATCTGAAGAGAAAAAATAGAAAAACAAATTATGATGAATTTATTCAAAAATTAAAACAACATCCAGAGATTACAATAAGAGAAGGAAGATGTCAAAGATTGAAAATTGATGGAAAATATAGATATAAACAGAAAGGTGTAGACACACTTTTAACAATGGATTTAATGGATCTTCCTCTCGAACACCCAAAAATAAAAGAGGTTATCTTAATTGCATCAGATTCAGATTTTGTCCCAGTAATTCAAAGACTTAAAAAATTTGGTATAAAAGTTACGCTTTATACTTATTTTGAAAGAGACAGAAAATCCATTTTTTCAACATCTAATAAATTATTGGGTTCTGTTTCCAAATATGTAAAATTGAAGAAAGAAGATTTTGAATAACTGATTTTTTTGACAGCGCTCGTTTAAAATAATCAAATAATAATTACCCACTTATTATCTTATCTTTTCGCAGTTAGTTTCATAGCAAGAGGATAAGTAAACTATTCTGTTCTTCTCTCCAGTGTCTTTTTTCCTATTAAATAAGGACAATTGTCACAAGAATGTGGATTTTTTCCAAAACCCGCACAACTAATATATCTAATAAATTCATTCATTCTGAAAAATTGATTAAATATAAAACCCCCTTCATCTCGAATAAATTCTAATCCTGTTTGACTAAATTTAAATGAAATTATTGGTTTATATTCCTCTTTCCAATCTTTATCAAAATAGCCGTCTTGTTTAAGAATAGAATATATTTTACCAATTAAGGCGGCTCTGTCTTTCCCTTTGTAATCTCGTCCACCGTAACCATGGTCTATTAACCCGAATTTACAATATTTTTTCATATTTATTTAATTTTACCGAAAACATCTAGTCTTATAAATCTTTGGTCAAACCGAACAACTTAAAAAGGGTTTTGGCTTGAACATCTAAAGGATAAAAGGCTAATATGGGAAGATGGTAAGGGTAAATAACGGAAATACTAGAAGAATTGGAAGGCTATTAAGGCCAATTGGTAAAATTCCAAAGAATAGAGATGCATTCATAAAACAGAGAACTGCAACAACTCTTTTTCTGCAGGAACATGCAAGACAGATTGATTCATATGAACAGGTAAAAAATTTTGGAGATGCCTTGGTTTTTCCAGGAGAAAAGGGCCTTGGAATAATTGTTTTCTTAACAAACGGATTTTATCAAGTTTCAAAAGGTGCAAATATTTTAATTTATAATCCAGATTTTTCTAAAAAAGAAATTACATTAGAGGGAAACATAACAAACATTAATTTTGAATACCCTGATAAATATTATTATGCTGTACCAACTTCAAGAGATGCAATATGTGATGGAGATGAGTGTTGGTTTACTAAACAAGATATTATAAAATTTAATTTTCCATTAACACAGGATTTGCTTGAAAGAGGACTATATAGGATAAATGATAATAATTTTATTGAACATGTTAGAGATATTTTAAAAAATCCCTCAAAAGAAATATCTTTATATGAGAAAGTTGCAGTAAGAAAATCAAAATGCTATAGTTTTGGACAGCAAGGGAATTATAATACTAAGAATAGAAAAAAATAAACAAGAAAAATTAGAATAAAACACAACAAAAATGACACTACACCATTTAGACGATATAAAAATTAAAGATTTAACATTGCCTTTTGAATTTGAAACAGAAGGTTCAGAGGGAATTATTGACATATATCTTTATCGAAGATTTAATAGAACAAGAACATTTGGTGGAGAAAAATTAAAACCCTATTTGTATAGCTGTGAAAGACTGGGATTATGGGGGGATGTGGATGAGGGATATACAATTGGTCAAATTAAAAAAGATATAATG
>JAGVWO010000008.1 GCA_018304245.1 Candidatus Pacearchaeota archaeon | reverse complement strand
TTGGAAAAGGAAGATTTAATGAAAGTGAAATTCCAATTATAAAGAGACCATTAGCATATCAACTTGCAGCATATACTTTTTTTATTCAACAAAATCAATCTGTTTTAAAAGAAGCAAGAATAATTTTTAAAAAAAATTATGATAAAACACAAGGTTTGGGTATTCTTGAAATGATACCAGATACCTCGATAGGGATTTCACCAGAAAAAACAATTGAACAAAAAATGGTTGAACCAAACAAGTGGATTTATACTTAATTTTTAACCCCCCCAATTTTCTCAACTTTCCAGTTTGATCATTTATAAAATTTTATAAAAGGGATTTTCTTTAATATTGCATGCCCGAATCGCAAAAAAAAGAGGAACGTGATGAAATTCTTAGAAAGGACAAGGCACTAAAAGAAAGTATCAAAGAAGGAAGTGCAAATGCTATTGCAGAAGGAAGTGGTCTTAATTATATTACACCATATGCCTTAGCATTAGGAGCAAATAATGCTGTCATTGGTATTTTATCTTCTGTACCTAGTTTAATCGGAAGTTTTTCTCAATTATTTAGTTTTAATTTACTAAAACGAGTTTCTCGTAAAAAAGCAGTTGTATGGGGGGTAACATTGCAAGCATTGATGTGGCTTCCCCTACTTTCCCTTGGTTTAATATTAGCTATTATTCATCAAAATGGAACCTTAAGCAATCAGTTGTCTTTTCCATTATTATTAGTCTTTATTTATTCTGCACTAGTTGTTTTTGGGTCGATAATATCTCCTATTTGGGGTTCCTGGATGAGAGATTTAGTTGGAAAAGATATAGGAACATATTTTGGAAAGAGAACAAAAATCATCAGTATTTTTTCTTTAATTTCTATGTTAGCTGCGGGATTTATTTTAGATTACAGTAAACAAACAAATGTTTTCTTTGGTTTTGCAGCAATATTTGGAATTGCATTTATTGCAAGATTAATTTCAGCATATCTTTTATCGGAACAATATGAACCAAAATATGTTTCGAATCAAAAAGATTATTTTTCATTTTTAGATTTTATTAAAAATATGAATGGAAATAATTATGGAAGATTTGTTCTTTATATTTCGATAATGGTTTTGGTAACTATGATTGCAAGTCCTTTCTTTGCGGTTTATCTTCTTAAAAATCTTGGATTAAGCTATATGTGGTATACATTAATAATTATTTCATCAAGTTTAACAACAATATTATTTGTTCCATTATGGGGGAAATTTGCAGACAGATTTGGAAATTTAGCAGTTTTACATATTGCTGGTTATTTGGTTGCATTGGTTCCTGCATTATATATCTTTGTTCCAATCATCATGAAATTCTCTTTTGTTTTTGTTCTTGTATTATTGTTTATTGATCATATTATATCTGGAATTGCTTGGTCTGGTTTTAATTTAGCAACGGGAAATTTTGTTTATCAGGCCGTTAGTAGAGAAAAAATGCCAATCTGTTTAGCATATTCCAATATTTTGCAGGCAATTGGAATATTTATTGGAGCAATCTTTGGTGGATTTTTAGTAACTTGGATGGCAATATCTCCCTTGGCTTCTGTAAATGTAATTGGGTTTGCATATCCTTCATTAATTATTTTATTTCTTATTTCAGCAGTACTTAGATTTTTAGTCTCCGCATTAATGCTTCCAAAAATCCATGAAGTAATTATTCGAGAGAAATTTGAATTTAAGAAAATTGAACATAATCTTAGTCCAACACATTTATGGTATTATTTAAGGGGAATAAATCATAAAAACACCCATAATCATGTCGGAATTTAGATAAATACAGACAATAAAAAGCTTTAAAAAGCTCCAAAAGTTCTTGATAATATGCCATTAAGAAAGGGAAAATGTTACACTAAGGTCACAAAAAGACCCTTTGTAAGAAAATCAAAAAGAAGAATATTAAATTATATTAAGGTAGTTCCACATACAAAAATTCCAAAGTTCCATAGTGGAGATGCAGTTGGATTTAATTCTGGAAAATACAAATTTTTAGTTTGTTTGATTGTAAAAGATGAAATACAACTTAGGGACAATACAATAGAATCTGCAAGAATGGAATTAATGAGAAATCTTGAAAGAAACATTAAGGGAAATTTCTTTTTATCAGTTAGAGCATATCCACACCATATTCTTAGAGAACACTCATTAGGTAGTGTCGCTGGTTCTGATAGAATGACAACCGGAATGGCACATTCATTTGGAAAATCAATGGGTGTTGCAGCAAGAATGAAGAAAAAAGGAAAGATTTTTTCAATTGCATGTAATGAACAACATATTCCAAAAGTTAGAGGATTTTTATCTGGAGTAATGCCAAAACTTCCAGGAAAACTTTCAATAACTGTACAACCATTGAATATTAGCAACCAAATGAATTAATAATCAAGTTAAGATTTTTTTCTATAATCTTCAAGTCTTTTTTATTACAGATTAATCCACATAAAACAGAAGTATATTCGGGTGATTTTTTATTTTTATACCATTGAAGGGAAATATCAAATAATTTTTTAGTTAGTTCATCGCAATCAACCCCTGTAGATTCTAGACTATATCTTTTTTTATTAGGATGTTTACAAGGTTGTTTTAATTTTAGTTTACAGGGTTTACATAATCTGCAAGAACCAGTACTTAAATATTTTAAACCAGTTTTTTCTTCTAGGTTTCGCATTAGAGTGTCAAGTTTTGATTTCATAACAACATTCGCAATTCGGACCTGGTTATATTCTGTTGAAGAAATTTGATTTAAGGAACATAAGAACATTATAACAAATAGCCCTTCATAGTTTTTGGAGATTATTTTAAAATTTGGAGAAAAAGGTGGGCATGAATATTTTTTATTATAATTGACACAGCCATCTTTGCACATTTTATCAAATAGGGGTTTATCTACATTTATTTTACTTTTTTCTATAAATCCAGACATATAATCTATTTTTAATTTATTTTTTTCAGTTCGTACATTAAAATATCCTTTTTTTATTTCTTTCATTATAAAATTAGAAATATCGTCTATAAATATTTTTAGATATAAGATAACATTTATAAAAAACAATTTAGTATTATTTATATGGTTGAAAAAGAGGAGAGAACAGATTTAGCAGAAAAAAATCTTATATGGATTTCTGAATTATCTAAAAAAGATATTCCAATAGCTGGTGGAAAAGGGGCAAATCTTGCAGAAATGTTTAATCTAGGTATGCCTGTTCCAAACGCATTTGTAATTACTGCACACGCATTCTTAAAATTTGTAACAGAATCAAAACTACATAAAAGGATTTTAGAAATAATTAATACAATCAAGTTTGAAGACACCAGGGATTTAGAAGATAAGGCAAAACAAGTTCGTGGAATGATTCTAGCAACAGATTTTCCAAAAGAACTTGCAGAAGAAATTAAAGAAGCATATGTTTATTTTGATGAAACAGACCATAATGGAATTACTAATAATCATTATGTTGCTGTTCGTTCAAGTGCAACAACAGAAGATTTGGCAACAGCAAGTTTTGCAGGTCAACAAGAAACTTTTTTGAATATTAAAGGTCCAGATAAATTATTAGAAGCAATTAGAAAATGTTGGGCTTCACTATACACGGCAAGAGCAATTTATTATAGGAATAAAAACAATTTTGACCAGGGAACAAGTTTAATTGCAGTAGTTGTTCAAAAGATGGTCGATTCTGAAAAATCAGGGGTAATGTTTAGTATTAATCCTGCAACAAGTAACAAAGATGAAGTTGTTATTGAAGGTGTTTTCGGACTTGGAGAGGGGATAGTTTCTGGAGCAATTGAACCAGATACATTTATTCTCGATAAAAATTCTGGAGAACTCAAAGAAAAAAGAATAGGAAAAAAGAAGGTTGCATTTATTAAAGGAATAGAAGGAAAAACAGAAATTAAAGATCTTGATGCAAAAAAACAAGATGAACAAGTTTTTGGATTAAATGAAATTAATGAATTGTTTAATCTAGCAATAAAAGTAGAAAAACATTATAATTGGCCACAAGATATGGAATTTGCACTTGAAAATAACAAAATATACTTGGTACAATCTAGACCAGTTACAACAATAAAAGAAGAAAAAGAAAAAATAACAAAAATTATTACAAGTGATGATAAAATTCTTTTAAAGGGATTAGCAGCTTCTCAAGGAATTGCTTCTGGAGTTGTCAAGGTAATCTATAGTCTTGGAGAATTGGATAAAATCAAAGAAGGAGATATTCTTGTAACTCAAATGACTAATCCCGATATGGTTGTTACAATGCAAAAGAGTAAAGCAATAGTTACCGATGAAGGTGGAATGACCGCACATGCAGCAATTGTTTCAAGAGAATTAGGTATTCCATGTATTGTTGGTGCAAAGATTGCAACAAAAGTTTTGAAAGATGGAATGATTGTTACGGTTGATGGAACAAGGGGTTTTGTTTATGAAGGCGAAGTTGAAATCGAGAAAGAAGAATCTATCAATGGTGTAGGGTCTGAAATTAAAAAAGAAATCGAAGCACCATATCAAATAGAAGAACAATCAAATGAAAATGATAAATTAATTCAATCAAAATCGTCTGAAATAACATTAGATGTTCAGGATATCTCTAATGAAGAAATTCTTGTCAAAGTAAATTGTGATTTACCTTATGTTGCTAAAAAGGCAGCTGCAACAGGTGCAGATGGCGTGGGTCTTGTAAGAATTGAATTTGTTATTGCTCAATCAGGAGTTCATCCAGCAGAATATATTAGAGAAAATAGAATGAACGACTATACAATTGTTTTAGTTAATGGATTAAAAGAGATTGCAGAAGAATTCAAGGGAAAACCAATTTGGGTAAGAACATCAGATATTCGAACAGACGAGTATAGAACATTAAAAGGGGCTGAAAAAGAGCCTAGAGAGTCGAATCCGATGCTTGGTTGGCATGGAATAAGGAGGGGACTAGAACAATCAGAAGTTTTAAAATCCGAATTACGGGCAATAAAACAACTTCATGATATGGGTCATAATAATGTTGGGATAATGTTTCCTTTTGTTGTTAATGTTAAGGAAATGATTAAGGCAAAACAATATATGAAAGAGGTTGGCTTGATTCCAGAAGATACTGATTTTGGAGTAATGATAGAAACACCAGCTTCTTGTTGGATTATACAAGAATTATGTAATCTTGGAATTAAATTTATTTCTTTTGGTACAAATGATTTAACTCAGCTTACTTTGGGTGTTGATAGAAATAATGAACGTCTTGCTTATTTGTATAGTGAAATGCATCCTGCAATGCAAGAACAAATCAAACATGTAATTGCAGTTTGTAGACAAAATGGAGTTAAAACAAGTATATGTGGACAAGCAGGAAGCAATCCAGATATGGTTAAATTCTTAGTCTCTCAGGGAATTTCCAGCATCTCCGCAAATTTAGATGCAGTTGATTTAGTAAGAAAAACCATAAGTGAAGTAAGAGGATAATTATCTCAGAATTTTTAATTTATACTAAACAAAAATCTTTTTTATTCCAACCCATAATTTATTGAAGAAATTTGTATCTTCTATTTGTATTGGGATATTTGTTTGTTCTTGATATGATTGATTATTTTTGTCAAGATACAATGCCATAACTCTTAAATCATATTCCCCGGGCTTAAGATTTTTCATCTTTAAGGAATCTATCATAAAACCCGTTGTTTGTTTGCCATTTCTTAGCCATAAAATATCAAAGTCTTCATATTTTAATTCAGAATTCATTATTTTTAATGTTAAATCAATGTTGGTGTTTGCAGTAATATTCATTGGGACAATAATTTTACCACCATATTTAATTCTAGTCGTACTTATTGGTTCTATTTGAATGTGTGGTGTCTTTAATATTACAAAATCAATACAAGAAATTCCAACCAGGTCTTGATTTTCTTTACTTAATATACATTTAATCATAGAAGTCATAGGTTGTGTGAAATTTTCTAATCGCTTTTCATTTTCTCTAATATTGAATTCTATTGTTTCTTCTTTTATACTATTCGGAGAAACAGAATTAGTTTTGCATATATCGTTCAAACACAAAGAAATTTCTCTTGTTTTGTCTTCGTTATTTTCAATTATGCAAATCATTCTGGCTGTTTCATATTCATAGTAGTATTTTTTTTCTGATTTACAAAATAAATCTACGTTTGCTCCAAGAATTATTGTTGGAGATACAATCTTTTGAGCGTCTTCTAAGGAGATTGATGCTTTATCACTTCTAAAAAGTAATTGGGATTTTGCAGAATTTTCAAATATGTCTGTTACAATTAGATCTGAAATACAGCCATTTTCACATTGCCTTGAACTAGGTGTATGTATTAAAAAATATCCGAGGTTTTCTTCATTTGGTTTAAGAAGAATTGTTTTTTGTGTTGGTCCGAAATAATCTGGTGCAGAATTAAGTCGAACAGGCCACGAAAGATAATAATGATTAGATGCACGTATTTCTAGTGGAACATAACTATCTAATCCAGTTTCTACAACAATAGGTTTTATAGTAAATAATAAGGGGGTTTGTTTTAATTCACCATAGTTCAATATTGTTGTATTTATCACTATTGCTCCAGGTTCAATTTTTCCACCAGAATATTTGTATTCAATTGCTTTTGTACCTGCATCGAGACTTTCCTTTAATTTAATGTGATATGGATCTATCCAACCATATTCTCCAAATGTTGGGTCATAAGGGATCCAACCATAATTTTCTCCTAGCCAAACCTCTGCCCAAGCATGTTCTCTAAATTTATTTTCATAATTAGAATAAGCTAAACCAGTGACATATCTTACGGGAATTCCTAAACTCCTAGCAAGAGCCATAAATAAAATCGTGTAATGGCTACAAACTCCTCGTTTGTCTCTCATAATCTCGCTAGCTTTTTTCAAATCTGTTTCTTGTAAATCATATTGCATATTTGTTTTTACATATTCTGCGAGGTTATGCAATACTTCAAGCATATCATCAGTATATGCTAATTGTTCTGCCTTGTTACGTATATATGGGTCTCTATAATCTGTATAATCTTCAGAAGAAGAATAGGCATAAACTATCAAATCTTCAGGAAGGGTATTTAGAAGATCCCTTAAAGAAATTTTTTCTTTTATTTCAGGATTAAAATATTTTGTCTTGAGTTTGGTTTTTATTTTGAATCCTTCTATGTAATCTTTTGAAATTATTTTAAATGTTATTTTGCCATTATCTTCTGAATATGGAATTTCGTTCCCATAAAAATCTTCTAGAGATAAACCATATATCTCTTGGTTAAGTGAATCTTTAGGAAATATAAAAACATCTATTGTGGCGGTTGTGTCTTTTGCATAAATTTCATTTGAAATTTCTACATCCAATTCAAGATAATCATAATTTGATTTGTAAACAATGTCAGAAGAATTCGATTGTTCTTGGGCTTGAATAACCCCCACATTTAAGACAGAGATAACTATCCATAAAATTACAAAAATTAATGCACCTCTTTTCATAAAATAATTAGAAGAATCTAGTTTATAATTTTAACCAAATTTTAACTAAAATAGATTATAATTTTTCAAGATCTATTTCCCCTACCCATTCATGCATATTAGATTCTTTTGATATAAAATCGTGAATATCTTTTCTAAATAAGGCTTCTTGGAGAACCTCGAGATTAGCATCTTTTAAAAATTCTTTTGCAAATTCCAAAGTCAGATCTGTGACAGAAAGCACCCCTTCCAATTCTGGAATTCTTGAACATGCTACTTTTCTTCCTTCTCTTCTAATTAAACCATATCCACCAGAAAAATTCAACTTATTTTTTTCTTTTGGTTTTAATGCCCAATAAACATCATCACCTCTTTGATCAAAACAAGGAATTTTAATAAATCGAAAATCTAAATCAGGAGATATATACCCCAAAATTAACCTATTTCTTTCGTCTTTGCCAGCATATCCTGTTATTATGCCTCCGGGATATCTATAATGTGTTTCTTTATCGCTTTTATTATCATCTTGAATCGTTCCGATAATCATTTTATTAGATAAACAAGAAATTTTACCAATTTGTGTTCCTTTAATTCCATTAAGCATATAGAATCCATTTAATTTGTAATCCCCTGTTAAATTCCCCATTTTTAGAATAATTAAAATATCTTTTTAAATTTGATTGTGATTAAGAACAACTATTCGTTTTATCATCTTTTCTATTTTGTCAACTTGATCATATTGTCCCTAAATTTTGGAAGATCTTCAACAGAAAGATTAGCTCCGCAAGCTCTTTCATGACCGCCATGTGATGCTTCAATTCCCTCTAAAGATTTTGCTGTTAATGTTCTAACATCTGTGCTTCCCCTAACCGAAACATTAACTTTATTCCCTTTTATATAGCAAACAACAATCACCATATCTTGAAAATTATAAAATAATTCATTGGACAATTCTCCGCTGACGCTCATGTCCCCCCCATATTGGAAGAATAAAAGTTTTTTATTTACTTTTCCAATCTCTTTTGCTTTTTCCATTAATTTTTCATATTTTCTATCTATTTGTTTAAATCTTTGAAATATTGAACTGTTTTTAGAATTTTTTTCTAGAAGTTCTTGTGGAACCTTAATCATTGTAAGATATTTTAACATTTTGAGAACATTACTTGTTCTGTCTTTTAATGCAAAACTTAGCATTTTTGCAAGTTTTCCCATTTCTGTTTCATAAAGTGCTTTTGCTTGTTGGTCCTTGTTTAATTTTGGAAATAAATCAGGATATTCTTCAGCGATTTCATTTGCAAAATCTGGAATAAACCAGTCAGAAATGCATCCTAGCATAGAAATCCATTTGTCTTCTTTTTTATTAGCTATTTTATACGACCAATAAGAAACAGGTTCATTGGTTGGTTTTTCGTTTAATAGGGGATTAAAATATTGAACATTCTTGTAAATCGGATGGTCTTCTTTAAAGGGTCTTGGATGATGATCTATCCAAACAACAATTATATTTTTTTCAATGCATTCTTTTATAAAATCTTCTGCAACAAGTGGTTTATCTAAAATAAAAACATAATCTGGATTTAATTCTGTTAATTTCCTAGAATATGTTTGATTTAATTCTGGAAAACTTTTTATTGCAACACCCTTACCTTTTCCAGAAAATCTTCGCAATAGCAAGAAACTTGTTAATCCATCAAGATCATTATCAAAAAAGAACAAAGGGTTTTGACTTCGATTAAGTAATTCTCTAATTTCTTGAATTTGTTCTTGAGATAACATTTTATTTTAATATTTTGTTTTTTTATTGAATTTATATCTTTTTTATAATTTATTTTAGATCTTCTTTCCAAGTAGTGCTTGTTCTTTTAAATTTTCAAGGTCATTTTTAAGTTTCTTTAAATTTTTATCTCCCAACGTGTTTTCTATTTTTTCTGGATTTGAATTCATACTATCTAAAATTTGTTGAAAATTTTCAAAACTATCTATGAATGAGCTGATTATTTCTTTGTTTAAATTTGTTTTATTTAATAGACGGTATCCTCTTGATTTTACCGAATCATTTGGACTGGAATATAATAGGATTCTCAAGATATTATCTGTATCTATCAATTCATCTAGGGTGAGTGTTGGTAATGCTGTTCTTGAAAATTCCCAATTTCTGCTATAATCTTTTAATAAAAAGGTTTTTTCTTTTTCTACATCTTTGATAATCTCTTTGAATAAAATTTTTACAAGATTTCCTTCTGTTCCCAGTTCAATAATATATTTTCGAATTGTTTCTGCGATTCTTTTTATAATTTCCATCCTCTGTAATGGTAAAATTATATCTTGAAGACTTACGAAATTTGTAAATTCCAGAACATTAAGGTTTACTAAAAGTTCATTCAAAAGGTCCTTGTGTTTTTCAAGCATTCTTAATGTTTCAGATGCTTTACTCAATAATTCTTCAGAACTTCTAAGAACATATCGCATATCTTTGTAGTATAATGTAACAATTTTTCTTCTTTCAGAGACCGCAATAATTGGGACATTGATTTGTTTTGCTGTTCTTTCTGCTGCCTTGTGTCTCGTTCCTGTTTCGTTAGTCGGGATTTTATGATCTGGTACAAGCATAGTATTACAATAAACTATTTTTTTAGCATCATCAGATAAAATAATGGCCCCATCCATTTTACACAATTCCACAAGTTGTTGTGAGGAAAATTTACAATTTAGTTTAAATCCCCCATTTGTTAGTTGTACGATGTGGTCAGAATCTCCTAAGACTATAAGTGCACCCATTCCCGCCCTAGAAATATCATCAATTGCTGTTCTGAGTTCTGTTCCCGGGGTAACAAACTTTATGATTTCAAATAATTCATCAAATTCTTTTTCTTTTAATTCCTCTACTGCTCGTGGATTTAGAAGATTGTCGTG
The DNA here is from genome assembly GCA_018304245.1 of Candidatus Pacearchaeota archaeon. GTDB lineage: Archaea > Nanobdellota > Nanobdellia > Pacearchaeales > UBA284 > UBA284. The sequence goes on along the minus strand of JAGVWO010000008.1, from coordinate 9,236 downwards.
ATTATTACCTGTGTTTTCCATTTTATTTTTTTCTAAGTAATTGGGATAATACTTTTATTTTACTAAAAAACAGCTTCGCTGTTTTTGGTATCCCGAAGTTAAATATAAGACTTCGTGACTTTAAAACTATTTAAAGTTTTATGCTTAAAAATAGAAACATCAAAAAACCACCTTTTTTGCCCTTTGAAATTTTTTTATTTTTTAAATACACCAAAATTAGATAGAATTAGATATTATCCAGTCACCCTTTCTCTTCTCTTTTTAAAATACAATTAAATGATATTAAAAAACCAATTACTTTCTTCTATTGTCCCATTCTTTTTTTCTTTCTTCTATATCTTGCATTCTTTTTTCTTGTTCACCAACATCTGCCAAGATATCGTTTGCATCTGGAACAAAATCAACTGTTCCTGTTTTCCCGCAAAATGGGCAAGCCAACGGTTTTCTTTCTTTTGTAAATCTATAATTGCATTTCATACATTGATAGTCTGCCATACTCAATTTATAAAGGAGTTATATTTAAATTTTTTCATACTAGAGAATACAGATAAATTTTGGAAAAGAAGAGAATTTTTACTTTGGGCTTTCAGATTTTCCTTCTAAGTTTTCTTTTTTGAATGGTTTTAAATCTTTTTCAAGAACATTTTTTAAATTATTAATAGAAACATCTATTGATTCTATGTTGGTATCTGTGGACTGATCTCTTTGGTGGTAGTATGCTAGATGGAGAGTTCCCCTAATATCGTTGTGTTCTCCGATTTCAACATATCCAAGACCCCCATGATAAAACAGGGATTTATTTTCTTGTATTTGATTAAATCCCAAGTCTGTTAAAATCTCCTTTAAATCACTAAATTCTTGAGAATTTATTCCGCCGATTAGATATTTTTTACACATTTTCCCTTAATTTGCCTTAAGAAAATTAAGATTTTATCCTTTTTAAGTTATTCGGTTTATCCGAAATGTCAAAAGATTTAACGAATTTTTCAATTTCTTCATATCCAGAAATATTGATTTTTGCCATTATAGTGCCTTCTTCAATAGGATGGGCTTCGAATTCATATGGGCCTTTTGTTTTGTTAAAATATTTTAAATAGATTAAATCTCCTAAGGTATTATAAAATATGTTTTGAAATTGTTCATGTGCCTTGAAATTATTTTTAACAAGAAGCCAAGCAACTTCATGTTTTCTTTCGATAGGAATATCTAGATAAAAAACAAGATTCTTAGCCATGATATAACCAAGAAGAACTAGTATAAAATTATTTTGATTTTTCTAAACATTCACAAATATTATATGGGCCACCAGGAGCTACATTATCTACTCCGACAGGCTCGGATTTTGTATCCTCGGGACATGGACAACTTGCTGGAACTATAACTGCAAACACACTAACATTTGTTCCTATAGATGAATCATAATTTGTATTGTGACAGCAAACACCGGTATCACAAGAGTTAACAGCACATTTTCCAGGAAAACCATCTTTATCTAAAAGCCCAAAAAATTCCTTAAATTCATTAATATCTAAAAGACCTGTTTGAAATGCAATAAGTAAACCAAAAATTAAGGGGATAAGAATATAAGGGGCGGTTGACCAAAAACTAGGTTTTGATTTTTCAGATTTGTTTTTTTCTGCCTCTTTTTTTGTTGGTTTTACCATTAAAATAAATTAAACAATTGAGATTATAAAGTTTTCTAGAATAAAAAATTAAGGTTTTATTTTCCTTTTCTATCGTGTGCTCTTAAGGAAGGTCTAACTTTTAAAGCTCTAAGACCCTTATTTCTCAATCCTCTTGATTTCTTTGCTGCACTTGTCAATCCACGATATGCTCTTCCTCTGTGATTAACTATCCAAGACATCTTTGGATCATTTTGAATTTCAGGCCTTTGTGGATCTACCATAATTACTTCATACCAGTAATATTTTCCGTCTTTTGCAATCCAATAAGAATTTAATACTTCAAGGTTAACATATTTTCGAGCTGCTCTTTGTTCTGCAACCCATTGATAATTCATTTTCAAAGTTAATTTGTTTGTTTGTCTCTTACTTCTTCTACCCTTTCTTCTCTTTTCTCTTTTTCTTCCACCTCTAACCAATCTTACCCTTAATATTGAGAAACCGGTTTTTGCTTTATATCCGAGTGCTCTTGCTTTATCTAACCTTAATGGTCTTTCAACTCGTTCAATAGCATTTGTTGCTCTCCATTCAATAAGCCTTTTTTTCCATTCTTCCCCCAAATTTTCTTTTGGCTTATTCCATAATTCTCGAATATAACTGTATGCTGATTTCATATTCCGTTCAAGAAAAATACGTTTTTAAAGGTTTCTACAAAATGTTTATTAAGAAGCAATTATCTAAATGAATATGATTAGGTTAATAGCGGTTTTGGTTTTAATTTCTAGTTTAATTTTTATTTCAGGATGTGTTACTTCAAATATACAAGAAGGAATATGCGAGATAAATAAAGAATACCCCCATACGGCTGTTAATCCGGTAAATTGTTCTTGTCCAGAAGGATATTCTTTTGAAGTTCAATCAAGAGGATGGGGACCATGTCCTAATGAAAATATGACTGATTGTCCAATGAGTGTTTTAAAATGTGTTGAATCTTAAAAAATTATTACTGACTCGAATAAAATTCTTCCCAAGATTTAAAATTAACAGTTAATAAATCTGAACTTACTTGAGAAGCAAAATTTTTTGCAGTTTCAATATCTTTGATGTTTTTATCATATTTTTTAATAAAAGGAGATTTATCCTTCCCTTCTAAAGATAGCAAATTTTTTCTTCCAATTTTTTTAAAAAAACGGATTCCCTTAGGTGTTAATTTATATTCGCACACACCCAGTTTTGAACAAATTTTGAATGAAATTTTTCCTTTTGAATTAATTTGTGAATATTTTATGGTGTTATCGACCATATAGGCAATATCTTGTATAGATGGCATCGCATTTTCTGCAAGATTGTTTTCTAAAATTTCGTTTAATAAAAAATTATAAGTAATAGATGAATCAAATTTCCCATATTTTTTTAATTCTTTTTTAGCTTCATTTGAAATTGTTGAATCTATATTGGTTCTTTTATGAAAATGATAATCAATCAATTTATTGTTTTCTCTCATAATTTCTTCCAATTGCATTGTGTCAATTTCAAATCCCTCGCCATTTGCATACATTCTTTTAGTAATATTTATCCATTGAGAACTATCTGTCTTTTTATAATTTTGAATAAAGACCCATCCTTGTTCATAATCTTCTAATGATGCAATTGTTTGAAGATCCTTAGCACCAGATTTTTCATTTTTATAAGTTATTGTTCTTTGATTAATTGTGTTGGTATTAAGATAAATATTCGGGAATTCAACGATTTTTGGATTTTGCCCAAGGCATGGAGAAGTGAAAACTAAAAGGGCCATTAAAGAAAATATTTGTTTTTTCATAAAAAGAAATAAAAAATATCCTTTTTAAGCTTTGGTTTTGAATACAACAATCTTTTTAATGAATGAGGGTTTATTCAAAACATGGCAGTAGATTCATTATGTATAAAATGTCGTGGAAGGGGGTTTTGCGGGAGCTATTGTAAAATCCTTTCAAAAATAAAAGATTCTCAACCAAAAATAGAAAAGAATTTTTCGGGAAGTTCCCCTCCAGAGATATTTGTTGGGCATCATAATTATCCAGAGGTTTTTGCAGGAATTCTTGCCCCAAATAAAATAGGAGATACAGAACGAATGTCTTCGCCAGAATATTGGCATGAAGATGATGCAGATATTGAAAAGATTTTGAATTATAGGGCGAGTATGATCTATTCTAGATTTAATGCAAAAATAAAACAGCCAACAATGAATAATTCTACTTTGGAAAACAAAAAATATTTTGATATTTTTCAGGACATTGCCTTGGCATCAAAATCTGTTGATGCAAGTTTTGAATTAAAAAAATCTCCAAAAAGTTCTTTTGCTCTTTCAAGCCATACACCAATGATTGGAAATCCAGCTCCATTAAAAGATGCAAAAATAGAGTCAAATATCCATGTAGAGAAAAAAGTAGACTATCTTGTAAATGATACTGATAATAAATCTGTAAATTCTATAAAAGAACTATTCAATTCGAGAATTCCAGTTTCAAATATAATTAAAGTTTTATCTGCAGGTCTTTTAGGATTGAAAAAACAGAGAAAATTAGTTCCAACAAGGTGGTCAATCACTGCTGTTGACGATACTCTTTCAAAAGATCTTATCAAGAAAATAAGATATTACCCAGAATTACAAAATATTCTTTTATTCAATGGAAACTATCTTGGCAATTATTACGAAATTCTTTTATTACCTGGAGAATGGGGTTTTGAAGTAATTGAAACATCTGAAAAAGGGGGATTATGGAATCCGGAAAGTCAGGCAATTTGGCATGATTGGGAATTTTTTGGAGGTAGAAAAACATATGCCGAATCTGTAACAGGGGGATATTATGCTGTTCGGCTTCCAATAACAGAATATCTTAATAGGATAAAAAAACAAGCAACCGTTTTGGTTTTTAGAGAATCTAGAGATGAATATTGGGCTCCTTGTGGTGTGGGTATTTTGCGTGAACTTGTTAAGGAGGCATTTAAAAAATATCCTATTAAATGTGAAACAATTGAAGAAGCATTACTAAGAATGCAAGAAAATTTTAAAACACCAATTGATTTTTTTAAAGATAAAAGTGTTTTATTAAAGAGGAAAAAAGAACAAAGAAGACTTTTTGAATTCTAAAATTATCTGTAAAATTATAGATATATTGGGCATTCGTTTGTATTACATCTGTTCAATCCACACATTTCATTACAATAGGGTTGTTTTCCACAAGCATTAAATTTCCCATATATTTCATTTCCATTGCCATTAAGATTTATTGAATAACCTAAGTTTTCTTCTAATTTTTGCTTCAACGTATTGAATGAAATCACCCCAGGTATTCCATCAATCATTTTTATTAATTTACCCTTCTTATTTTTTAGAATATCGATATTATTTACTGTTCTTTTTAATAAACTCTTGGAGTATTCGCTAACCATTTTATAATCTTCCCCCAAATTTTCCAAATAAAGGATATTCTTTTTTAAATTCTCCTGCTTCAATCAAGTCAAAATATTTGTTTGTTGGAATTTCTATAATCTCTTTTTGATTTTGTGGAATATTTCCAATTAAATGAATTTTAATCATTGGATTTTTAATAGCTAATCTAGATCTAAGATCTTTTAATGAAACCTTGTTTCCTTTTTCTAAAAATTTTAATTCTAATTGTAGCCCAATTTCTTCATCTATTTTTGGATATCTCTCTTCGGGTTTTATTCCAGTCATATTTTTGCTTTTTGATTTGTCTACATCTTTTTTTAAATTTTCTGCTCTTTTAAAAAGAACAGGTATTTTTTCATGAACGAGACTAAGCAAACAGGGTGATTCTTCATCAATTAGATCATAAGAAGAACAAATCGATTCTATTTCGGAGAAGAAATTATCTTTTGTGAGGTTAATTTTTAATTGTGTGGCAAAACCATAAGCAGCATATACTTGATTACTATTGCTATCATTCTGTAAATTAAAAAAAGGACTTAATTTAAAACCATAAATCTTTTTTTCACAAATTTGATTACCAATAATAACTCTTGCAATAAATGGTTTTTTTTGATCATCCATAAAATCTTCATAACCCCAAATATTGTATGTTTCTTTTTTATTTTCCATAATAATCTTTGAAAAAATTAACTTATAAAGATAATTATGGAATTCAAACATATATTCTAGGAAAGATATATTAAAAAGGATATTTTATACTATCTATTTATCTTATTTCCATCTCTTTCTTATTGGTGCAATTATCTCCTCAAGATATTCTATAATTGCATTCTTTAAATCAAGTGGATGGATTTTTTCTTCAGAATATAATTTTTCTAAATCTTCATAATTCTTTATTTCTAGATTCCCCCCGAATTTTTCAGGTCTTTTTATTTCAAATTTTTCAATTCTTGGAAATATAATTAATTTAGAAATTTGTAAAATAGGATTATCTTCAACAATTTTTACAGGGCAATAGGCATCTTTAATTGTTTTTTTTATTTCTTCATACGAATCCGTAACTGAAATTCCGCTTCCAGGAAGTGATTTAGACATTTTTTCTCCAGGCCCCTTTAAACTAGTTATTAATGGTGTATGAACTGCAATAAAATCATAACCAGTAATTTTTTTCATATCTTTTGCGATCATATGCACTTTTCTTTGTTCTAATCCACCTTCTGCAACGTCTACTTTTAGATGTTTGATATCTGCAACCTGCATGATAGGGTACCATAGTTGTGAGATTGTTGCATTTTCAACATCTCTTGCAATTTCTTGCATGCTCCGCAGTCCCCGATTAATGGTCGAAGATTGGGCGATTCGCATAACATCTAATTGATATTCTTTTGAAAACTGAAAATCGCTTCCAAGAATAACTTCTGCATCTAATCCAATTGCTTTAATTGTTTTTCTCCAGTTATCAACTTCTTTTTTAATAAGTGCTTCGTCACCCTTTCTATTTAAAAATGCATGAATATCCGCAAGTAAAATTTTTATTTTGAATCCTGCTTCTGCAAAGTCCATTAATTTGGTTATAGTTACAAAATGACCTAAATGCATTGGTCCGCTTGGTTCATAGCCACAATAAACAACTGGTTTCTTTTTTTGTATTAGAAGTTTTTTCAAATCTTCTTCTGTGAGTATTTCTTCTGTGTTCTTTTTTATCAACCCTATTTTTTTATTAATATCCATAGTTTATTTTGGGAATTAGATTATTTAAATTTTAATATCTTTGAATTTAATATCTTGAGAAATATGCACTAATCATTTTTGCACTTCTTTTGTATTTTACTCGGATATATGCGCCATAGACTATTCCTGTCAAAAAGCCCCCTAGGTGTGCAAAATTCCCTATAGATAATCCAAATAACCCTGAAGCTAACCACATTATTAATAGTAAAAAGATTGTAGCAAACCACATAGGCATTGCGATTGGTATAAACAAGATATAAACTTTCATTTTTGGAACAAGAATTGCCGCTAAACCAGCTATTCCAAATATTGCTCCACTCGCTCCAACCGCAGGAATTGCAAGATTTTCATTAAATATAAACGATAATCCAACAAAAAATAAAGAGGCAATCAGACCAGATAAAAAATATATTAAAATAAATCTCTTGCTTCCAATTATCTTTTCAATAAATCCCCCTAAAAAGGTTAGGGAGGCCATATTTGCAAACAGGTGGAAGACATTTGCATGCATAAACATGCTCGTAATAATTGTCCATATGTTTTGACCTTGAAGAATTGCGCTTGGTTGTAAAGCAATCCAATAAAGTGCTAGATCTCCATAGATATATTGGAGAATGGCCCAAATTAAAAAAATTAAAACATTAACCCCAATCAACCAAAGAGTAAGATTCCAGAATCTTCTAACTTTTTTTGGTTTCGGATTTTCTCTTTTAATAACAACATAAGACATTTTTAATTAATTAGAATGATAAATTATTTCTTTTTCTTCTTTGTCTTTTTTGAAGAGGTTATCATTTTCTTTTTTGTTTTTGCCTTTGGTTTTACCTTAGATTTTGCTTTTTTCACCTGAGTTTTAACCCTTGTAATCTTTTTAATATTCTTTTTTACTTTTTTTTCAATTTTCTCATCTTTTTTTGCTTTTTGTTTTTCCTTCTTCACTTTTTTCTTTACTTTCTTCACTTCTATTATTGGTTTTGGAGTTATTTTTTCTAATTCTATTCTAATTATTTCAATTTGTTTTTGTATATCTACTATTTTTATAGCAAATTCTTTTGTTTTCTTTTCTTCTGAGACTAATTGTAACAATTCTCCGCATTCTGGGCAGAAAAAATTATGGTGCATGGCGGTTTCTTCACTCATTTCTATATCATCATTTTGGCAAATATAGAAATTTTTTGTTAGTCGACTTTTTAAAATATTTTCAAAGGTGGCTAGTTCTTGTTCTTTTAATTTTAACAATAAACCGAGGGATTTCTCAAAATTTAATGTCCAGAAATAGGTATACCACCCTTTCTTTTCATCTTTTTTTCTCGTAGAATTTAATAGGTTAAAATTTGATATCCGATATAATATGTTTCTTGTTTGATTGATTGTTAATTTTAATTCTCCAGCAATCTTAAATTCGTTTACATTTTTTTTGTTAAAAAGAACATCAACTAAGGGTTCAGCAGTTTTACCTGCAACTTTCCTAATAGTTTCTTTTAAAAGGTTAAAGAGAAGTTCATCGTTTTTTTGTATTTTTTTCATCTTTTCTCACCGACTTTTTATCAAGTTCAAATTTTTTAAATCTGAATACTATTTATAGTTTTTCCTTTGATTTTTTTTGATATAATTAAACATTAAAAAGTTTTTTAAACAGATAAATCTAATTATTTAATAGTTTAAAAAGAGGTACAATGGGTTTTTTTAGCAAAAAGAAAAAATTACCAGAGCCAGGGGCTCCAGGTTTTGCAGAATTAGAAGTTTCTGATGAGGATATCTTAAATTCTATTCCTGTTTCAAATATTGAAGAAGGAAATGTGAAGCTTCCAGATCAGCTTCCGGAATTACCAATGAAAAAAAAGAATGTTCCGGATTTGCCTGAAGATGCAGAAACAGAAGAAGAAATTAATTTGAAGAAACTTCCAGAAATTCCAGGAATTCATGTTAAAGAGATTGGAGAAAATAAAAACAAAGAAGAACAAGATAAAGGTTATGGGATTATTACACCAATGAAAAAAGAACTTCCAAAGAGAATTACTATGGATTTAAAAGAAGCAGAAGAACATCCAGAAAAGATTCTTTCAAAAAGAACAAAACCAGAACAAAGAAAGGAAGACAATGAATTTAGTGATTCGAATAATTCAGACCGTTCAGTATTTATTAAAATAGAGGATTTTAACAGTATTACTTTCGCAATTCAAGAAATTAAAAACAAAGTTATGATAATTGATAGAGATATTACTGAAATTAAAATAATAAAATCAAAACAAGATTCGGAAATATTGGCATGGGAACGCGAATTAGTTGAAATAAAAGATAGACTTTCTTCTATAGATGGTATTTTAAAGAGAAAAACCCATGGTTAAATTAATTATTAAATTAAATAAAGAAAAAAATGACAATTTATATTAATATAAGGCCAAGTGAAATATCAACAACAAGAAAGCTCACATTAACAATGCAAG
>JAGVWO010000007.1 GCA_018304245.1 Candidatus Pacearchaeota archaeon | reverse complement strand
TGCCCTGGTAGTGTAGTGGTCTAGCACTGAGCCCTGTCAAGGCTCCAACCCGGGTTCGAGTCCCGGCCAGGGCGTATTATCCTTTTCTATCACAATTAAATTTAAAAGTCTGAATTATTCATTAATAAAATGTTTAAAACAGATCAAAAATCATTAGAAGAATTATCATTCAGATTTTGCGAGACAGATATAGCAAATTTAAAAGCAATTTTTGAACATTTAAAATCAAAGAACCTTTTAACTATTTCAGAAGGGGAGATTCAAAGAGCACTTAATGGGTTAGATGCAATTGGAAAATTAAAACTAGATGGAAAAATCTATGCGTTTCATGTAGATGACTCTTACGCTGCTCGTCAATCTGGTGGCACAGGAGAGGGTGTAGATCTATTTTTACGACAGGGAGATAAATTAGAAGACTATCATGTTCTAGGAAGTAGGGATGAGGTATATTGTACAGAAGAGGTGATTGAGTTTTTAAAAGAACAAAAAAAATCTAAGATATATACGGGTGAAATACCTCAAAAATCTGGATTTTTAGGTTTACCCTACAATTCAGATCCAGAAGACCCATTAATAAGAGATGTTTTAAGAGATTATGAAATCGAAGATTTTGAATCAAACGGCATTCACGTAGTTAAATTAGAAAGATTGATTTAATAATAGTTTATGGCAAGGGGAAAATTGTTTGGGGTTTTAGCGAGCATTATTCTTGGGGCAACTCTTTTAACTTCGAATAGTTATGCTTCTAGTTCTCAAAAAATGCTTGATAAAGTACCTTATTCTACTGTTGATAGTGTGTATCACCATCTAATCAAAAAACATAAATTACCAAAGAAAAATTATTTTATTTTGGTTTATGGAAGAGAACAAAAAGAGTATATTTTCAAAAAGAGGGGTAGAAATAATTTTAAAATTTTAAAAAAGTACGATGTTTCAACAGGTAAAAATGGTTTTGGAAATAAAAAGGGGAGTGGAAAAACCAGTACTGGAAGTTTTATGATTCATAAAAAATACGGAAATGGTGCGCCTATTGGAACCGTTTTTAAAGGTCTAATTAACACTGGAGAAATCGCGGAGATTTACACAAAACCAGCACCAATAGAAAAGGGCCTTCTCACTACCAGGGTAATTACCTTAAAAGGATTAGACAAAAAAAATAAAAATATGCTTTCGAGATGCATTTATATCCATGGCACGGATCGAGAATGGTCAATTAGAGAAGAAGATTCTGATGGCTGTATAAGGATGCGAAATTTAGATGTAATTAATTTCTATGATTTTGTCAAACCAAAAACACTTGGAGAAATTGTCGAATAATTTTAAAAAATGATTATTTAGAGTTCTGTTAGTTATAATAAAAAAGAAAAAAATAAAGAAAAAATTTGTGAATTTTTTAACTGATTAAAAATCAATTAGAATCTTCTGTTTCCACCAAAGCCACCACCACGATTACCGCCAAAGTCTCTTCTAGGAGGTCTATTGTTTGGGTCCATTGGTTTTGCTTCGTTGACGGTGATTTCTCTTCCTTCAACTTGCTTTTTGTTCATTTCTGCAATTGCCTTGTTGGCATCTTCATCGTTTGCAAAAGTGACAAAACCAAATCCCTTAGATCTGCCAGAAAATTTGTCTTTGATAATTGTTGCTTCAGTTACTTCTCCGAATGCTCCGAAAAGTTCTCTTAACTTATCGTCATTAACGGTAAAAGGTAAATTTCCAACGTAAACTTTCATTTTTTGTCTCCACTATTCATTTATATATTTTGTATCTGCCAAGAAATCCTCGAAAATTATATATTTTCGGGACCCAGAAAATCCTTGATTTTCTTGGGAAGTCGAACAAGTCTAACCTGCGAACAATCTAACTTAGCTAGCTTATTTATAATAAAAAAAGACTTTATAAAACTATGTAATTCATTCTAAAAGAAATGCCCAGGGGTTTATTCCTCTGCAAACTTTTTGATTTCTTCATAGTTTTCGACAATAAGTTTTGCCTTGTTTTTTCCAAAGCTGAAACCAAATTTGTCTAAATCATCTTTCTTCAAAATGATTATCTTATTTCCTTTAAATTCTGAAAATTCTACTTTTGACATAAATCTTTATTGAAATTATTCTTTTAAATGTTTCCCATACAAATACTTTATAAACCTCCAAACATATTGCTAAATTAGAGAAAGTTGGAGAAAACTAAATTCTTTTTATTTTTCTCAATGCGATATAATATGGAAAATTTTAGAAAACTCGGATTAAACGAGGATATAATCAAGGCGCTGGAAGAATCTAAATTTGAAGTGCCAAGTGAAATTCAAGAAAAAACGATTCCCTTAGTCTTACAAGGAAAAGATGTTATTGCGGGATCTGCAACGGGTTCTGGAAAAACGCTTGCATTTGGTGCAGGAATTTTACAAAATACCCAAAGATATGGGGGAATTCAATCATTAATTTTAACACCAACTAGGGAATTAGCAGAACAGATAACAAAAGCATTAAAACATTTTTCAAAACATAATCAATTAAACATCATTCCAATTTATGGTGGTGTTTCCATAACAAAACAAATTCGCGAACTGGAAAAAGCAGAAATTGTTGTTGGAACCCCTGGAAGAATTTTAGATCATTTACAAAGACAAACAATTGATTTGAGTTTAGTAAAAATCCTTGTTTTGGATGAAGCAGATAGAATGTTAGATATGGGTTTTATAGATGATGTTGACAAAATAATCACACAATGCCCAAAGAAAAGACAAACACTTTTATTTTCCGCTACAATTTCTCAAGATATTGCTGTTTTAGCAAAAAAATATCTTCAACATCCTGTAGAAGTTTCTGCTGAATCATATATAGAAACGGCAAAATTAAAACAAGTTTATTATGACACTCCAAGTTATATGAAATTTTCATTATTAGTCCATCTATTAAATGGGGAAAAATCAGGATTGGTCATGGTTTTCTGTAACACTAGAAGAAATGCAGATTTTGTCGAAAAGAATCTTAATTTAAATGGAATAGAAGCCACTGCAATTCACGGTGGATTAACACAAGATAAAAGAAATAGAGTTCTTGCTCATTTCCATTCACAAAGCGTTCATGTTCTTGTTTGTACAGATGTTGCTGCAAGAGGTTTAGATATAAAGGGTGTTTCCCATATTTACAACTATGACCTCCCACCCTCTAGTAAAGATTATATCCATAGAATTGGTAGAACGGCAAGAGCTGGAAAAGAAGGAAAAGCAATTAGTCTTGTTTCCGAAAGAGATTATGAAAATTTTAATCATGTTTTAGAAGATCATTCATTAGAAATTTTTGCAGAGCACACCCCAAATGTGGAAAAAGTTCAAATCAAAATTTTTGACAGGGGTCGTGGAGATTCTCCTAGAAGGTCTGGAAATAGGTCTGGAGGATATGGGGAAAGAAGTGGTGGATATGGGGGTAGAACCGGAGGATATGGCTCTAGACCTAGTTCATCTGGACAAGGACACAGACCAAGAAGAAGCACCGGTGTTGGCGGTAGTAATAATCGTAGTAGCGGTAGAAGTGCTCCAAGTAGTTCTCGTTCTGAAGGTTATCAAAAGAAAAGAAGATATTAAATAAATTCTCTTATTTTATTCAGTTAGCCAGATAAATCATCGATTTTTATTATGTGCCAGCCAAATTGTGTTTTTATAGGTCCAATAACTTGTCCTTTTTTTCCATTAAAAACAGCTTGTTCAAATTCCTTTACCATCATTCCTCTTCCGAATTCTCCTAAACTTCCCCCTCTTTTTTTTGAAGGACATAAAGAATTTTCCATAGCTAATTTTTCAAAACTTTCGCCTACACCTAATTTTCTTAGAATTTCTTTTGCTTGTTCTTCGCTTTTTACTAAAATATGACTTGCTTTTGCTTTATTTGCCATAATCTTTTATTAAATCTTTATTTTTTAATTCTTTCGTAACCCTTAATTTGGCCGTTTTCAATTACTGGAACATATGAAGAAAAGAATGAGACCCCTATTTTGTAATCTATAACTTCCCCTTCTTTATTAAAATCTAAAAAATAATGTGTTGATTTGCTTGGATTTCTTATTTCCCCTGTATTCATTATCGCTACAACAAGTTTTCCTTCCTTAAGTTCTTTTAATAAATCTCTTTTTCCTTTTTCCGGATGTATTGCTAATAATTTATGCGTGATGATGTGTTCTGCTATTTCATCTAAAGAAAAAATATCTTTTGGTTGTGTATTGTTTTGTTCTGACATATAATTAGTCTAAAATTTTATTTTTAATAGATTATTGCCTTTCAACATAATCTTTAAAAGATATAAATCAACTTGTTTAGAATCTCTTTGTTTATCTATTAATAACTAATTTGTCTTCCTTTAATGCAAAGATAAAAAGTTTGATTATAAAAAATCCAATAATTGCTCCAATCAAACCACCTGTTAGATAGATACTCTTGTCTGGAAATATATATTTTTCTGGAGGAAATAATTGCCCATCAGAATAAAAGTTCCAATGAATATCAAAGAAAAATAAAAAGAGAATCACAATTAAAAAAGGAATAATTAAAAAAATTAAATCTGCGATTATCTCCTCTTTTGTTATTTTATTTTTCTTTCTTAGCTTATGGAACATTTTTTACTTATTATCTTCTCTTAGGTTTCTTACCTTTTTTTGCTTTGCTTTTCTTCAATTTTGTGCCTAACTCTGAAAACCATAGAACATATAAAATTTCTAAGATTCCTAGAGTATTCACAATAAGCAAAATTATAAACCACGCCTTGTGATTTTTTCTTGCAGATTTCCATAAAGCCAAACCCTTCCAAATGATGCACCATACTATCAAAAGTACGAATACGATCATTCCAATTTGTGTGTTAAAAAATTCTGTTAACATAGTCATATATAAGAAAAGGAATTTATAAACCTAACCAGGAGTCAATAAATTTATAAACGATTTTTTGTTCGAATATTTACACGGGGCCGTAGCTCAGCTGGATAGAGCACCTGACTTTTAATCAGGGTGTCGTGGGTTCGAATCCCATCGGCCTCATTTTAGATTATTTTATTTTTTATTAGAAATTCTTTCACTATATTGAATATTTTTTCATGACCTTTTGAATTAGGATGACAACCATCTTCTAAGTCTTTCTTATCTAGCCAATTAAGGAGATTGATAAAAGGAACCTTTTGTTCTCTACAAGTTTTTTGGATAGTCTCATCATATTCTTTAATGAGGCTATTCTTATAAGAAAAATTATTGTTCCAGGGAATTGGGTCCATTTTCGATTCGTCCGTTGGGGTTAATCCTGTAAAAACAATTTTATTTGAAAATTTTCTAGAAAGCTTAATCAATTTTATTATATTCTCAGTAAGTTCTTCAATGGACACCTTACATTTATTTTTTTTATTATTTAATTCACAATCATTTCCCCCTATTGAAAAAACAATGATTGTTTCTTCTTTTTCTTTGAATCTCATTCTTGACTCAAATTCAAATCTTTCAAGAACGTCCTTTGTAGTATTTCCTGAAATGCCTAAATTATATGTTAAAAAATAAAGGTCCTTATCTAATAAGAATCTTTTATCTAGGAACTCTTTTAATCTTTCAACCCAACCGCCTTTTGAATCCCATGCGCCATAAGCAACACTATCTCCAAAAATAATAATTCTTGTCATTTTAGATCTTAAAAATAAATTTATCAACTTGCTTCTTTGCAAGTTCTCTTTTCTTCTGATGTTCTTTTAAAAAGATATTAATTTTATCAATTAAATATTGTTTTAGTTCTCCTGTTAACATTTTTCCAGATTTGTAATCATCATGAATCTGTTTTATCTTTTTATCATCTGGTTCGAAAAAATAATACAACCATTGGAATGAGACATCGACATCTGGATTTCCACCAAGTTTTCTATGTTCCTCAATTGAGATACGGCCTCCGCTGAAAGCGTGTTTCATTATTTTCTTTTTTACTTCTTCTGGAGAATCTGTAACCCAAATAGTTGAATCTGAATCACTTGTTGACATTTTTCCACCGAATGTTTTCAATCCAGATAAGAATTTAGCATGTATAATTGCTGGTTTGTAATAACCTAATTTTGGTAGAATATCCCTAGTAATTCTAAAATGTGGATCTTGATCAACACCAAGGGGAATCAAGCAAGGAATATTTTTCTTTTTCAAAACGCTTGGTAAAAAGCATGGAACTGTTTGCATGCTTGTGTAAAAAATACTTCCAATATTTGTTTCATTTGTAAATCCAAAAACTGCTTTTGTTGTGCTGAATGTTATTTTTTTAGCTACCTTTATTGCTTCTGGATACATTATCCCTGCATGTTTTGTGTCAATTAAAAAGTGTGTTTTCTTTGGATCAAAACCGAGGGCAATTACATCGAGCATGTTTTCATAGGTATATTTTTGAACTTCTTCTAAACTTAAATCATGTTTGAACATAAATTTTTCATCGTCTGTAAATTGAAACCAAAATTCAACTCCAAATTTATCCTGAAGCCATTTACAAAATAACCAAGGAACCAAATGGCCTATGTGTGTATTTCCTGATGGGCCTCTGCCAGTATAAATAAAGAATTTATTTCCTTTTTCATATTCATCAAGAAGCCAATTCAAATCACGATGAGCAAAGAAAATTCCCCTTGTAAGCATAAAGTGTAAATCTTTTGTGTGTTTTTTTATCCTGTTCAGAAGTTCTGGATTTAATGGTTGAATACCAAATTGTTTTATTAAATTATTATAATCTTTTTCAGATAAAGAACCTTCAACTTCATAGGGGGTTATCTTAACATTCTTCTCCTCTTTTTTCATATTTTTATAGGGGCACAAGATTTTAAAAACCTTTACCCTATTTGTTAATCATGAAACATAACATAAAAGTTACTTTGATTATTGTATCAATGTTTATCATTGCTCAATTTATAGGATTACTCGTTGTAAGCAATTATGATACTTATTTTGGGAAGACATCTCAAACATTGATTGCAAATGGAACTATTTCAAATCAAACAATTCCCGATATGAGTATTATTCGTGATAATCTCCCCCCACAAACAGAAATTGAGACCCCCGTTGATTATGTAACAATTCTCAGTTCAATTATCGTAGCAATAATCTTTGCCGTAATCTTATTTTTATTATTATCTCGGGTTCGTGCAAATATTTTAATTAAAATATGGTTCACCTTTGTTGTATTTTTGTGTTTGAGTATTGCGCTCTCCCTAATACTTTATCCCTTATTTGGGCTCAATCCAATATTGCTTTTTGGTAAAAAGATTTCTCTAGCTGAAATTATCGCTGTGCCTATTGCAATAGCTTTTACTTATCTTAAAATCTTCAGAAGAAATATGCTTGCACATAATTTTTCAGAATTGTTTATTTATCCAGGATTGGCTGTTATTTTTATTCCAATTGTTAATTTATTAGTTGCAATTATCTTACTTGTCGTTATCTCTTTATATGATATGATTGCCGTCTGGAAAACAAAACACATGATAAAGATGGCTAAATTCCAGGTTAATACCTTAAAGGTTTTCACAGGTTTCCTGGTTCCTTATATTAAAAAAGATGATAGGGTAAAAATTGTAAAAGTCAAGGCAATGAAACTGACGGACAAACAAAAGAATGAAAAATTAAAGAAAATGAATATCAAGATTAACGTCGCTGCCCTCGGTGGTGGAGATATTGCCTTCCCAATGATTGTAATAGGCGTTATTTTATTAACAATGGGTTTACTTCCAGCAATAATTACAATATTTACAACAACTCTTTCATTGCTTGCTTTGTTGATGTTCTCTCAGAAAGGTAAATTCTATCCTGCAATGCCTTTCTTAAGTGTTGGTTGTTTGATTGGGTTGCTAATTGGTGCATTGATATAAATCAATAAGTTTAAATTCTTAATTTTCTGGTAAGCTGAATGGGGCTAAGAAGAATTAAATGGTATCAAATTATAGAATCAGATAAGGGCTTTTATGATGCCTTATGTAATGAAATAAATGGTTACAAATTATTACTTAATTGCGAAGAGTTAGAACTATATCTTTGGGACTACCCTATTCTTTTAGATATTCAAAAAGGAAAAATTAATGAAGATCCAAAATTTGAAATTAGTTTGGTGGGTTCTTTTGAAAAGAAAATTACTCTAAATTCAGATTATTTAAAGACAATAAAGTTATGCACTATAAAAATGCCCATGGATCAAAGAGAACAGATACTTTTTGGAAGAGTGGGATTAATGGAGAGAATAAACGAACCCGAAATGATCAATACTCTTTTAGATACCGAACTTGGATTTCTTCAGAAAAGCGGACTTGAAATAAAAGTAATAGATGCGGATAAACTTTAGCAAACTTATTAAATTAAAATATTTTCTTTATTAAATGTCAAATATCTCTTTTATGAATTTAATTTCAAGCAAACCTATAGAAAAAAGAACAAAAGACCAACTTATTGTCGCTTATAATAAAAATAGAAAAATATTTAGTCAAGTTCCAAACAAAAAATTTAAAATAATTATTTGTAATTCTGAAGAAGAATGGAAAGAAGAATCAAAGTACTATTACTTTCCTTTTGGAGCAGGCACTGTCTTAAGAGATGGCACGCTTATTGTCAAAGAACAAAAACTTTTAACCAGAAATAATAAGGAATATCAAAAATTATTAGACCACGAAATGAACCATGTTTTCTTTTTACTCATTTACGGCCTTACACGACCCTTATGGATTCAAGAGGGGTTAGCTAATTTTGTTGGGGGATATCCCTTTTCTAAAAAAGACACGTTAAAAAAAATAAAAGAGAAAAAAATATCCTGTAAAATTTTACAATATAGATATCTAAATAAGAATTTTCCGGATAAAGAAACGGTGAAATTGATGTATTCAATATGGAGATATTTTGTAGGGTTCATAACAAATAACAATCCTAAAAAAATTACTAAGTTTATGGAAATTTATACTAAAAATCCTTCAAAAAAGAACTATCTTAATTTATTCTATCGGTTTTTCAAAAAAGATGATAAACAAAAATTCGAAGAATTTATTAGTTGGTTAAATTAATTCTACAAAGAAAATTATTTACGATAAACAAGCAAGATGCTTAAAATTAAAATTATTGCACAACATGCAAAATTTAATCCTGTAACTATTTCTAACAATAAATCAGAAATTATCAATAAGGCATATAAAAAAGTGATAGCACTGCAAAATGTCCAAATAATGTATGAACTGATATTCGCACTCATTTTTTTATGGAACCATAAGTCCTTTATTGTAGGAATATAACCAATAGTGGCGATTATACCAACGCTTGCATATGCAAATATCAAAATCTGCAACAATAAATTGACCATAATAAAAATATGCACGAAAGAATATATAAATTTGCCTAATCTTAAATGGAATCAAATAATTTTATCTCAATCGCATGACTTCAAGATTTCTTGGGACATTTGTTTCTACTTTATTCATTTTGTATAAAGAAGATGCTAAATCTAGGCACCTTGATTGCTCACCATGATTGACTATGATTCTCTTTGGAGCTGGTGACATATTATTAACAAATGCTACAATCTCATTTCTTCCTGCATGTCCTGACATCCCATCAATTGTTGTAACTTCCATCTGAACCTTCATTGTTTCTTCTCTTCCTGACTCTGGATTAACTAATTTTACATCGCTTAATCCATCTTGAACTTGTCTACCAAGACTTCCAGGACCTAAATAACTTACAAAGATTATAGAATTGTGTTTATTATCTGCTAATTCTCTAAAATATTCTTGTGATGCTCCTCCGACTAACATACCAGAAGTTGCTAAAATAATACATGGTCCACCGCCAATTACTTCTCTTCTTTCTTGACTACTTCCAACCCTCTTAAATAAATCTGATGTGAATGGGTTTTTATCCTGGAATATTTGATTTCTTAAATTGCTTGATAAAAATTCTGGATAGGCAGTATGAATTGCTGTAACATCCCAAACAAGACCATCTACATAAATTGGAACTTCTGGAAGTAATCCTTCTTTTGCAGCATTATCTAAAATCATCATTATTTCTTGGGCTCTTCCAACCCCCAAAACAGGAACAAGAACTTTTCCTTTTCTGTCAATTGCTTTTTTTACTGCATTAATCATCTGAGCTTCTGCATCTTTTCTTGGAGGGAGGATGTTGTCTTTTCCACCATATGTTGATTCTGTAATTAATGTCTCTAATCTCATGAATCGATTCATTGCAGATTCTAAAACTCGCGTTCTGACAAATTTGTAATCTGCTGTGTAAAGCATATTGTGCAACCCATTTCCAATATTAAGATGAATCATTGCTGAACCAAGTGTATGGCCTGCATTATATAGTGTCAATCTCAAATCAGGAGTAATATCTGTAACCTCGTTGTAATTTAATTCAACAGAATGTTTAATCATTGTTTTAATATCTACAACCCCATATAATGGAGATGATGCTTTTTTGTATGCTACACCAATAAAATCTAGTGCAAGTAATGCAGAAATATCTCTGGTGGGTGCAGTCATGTAACATGGACCCCTATACCCTAATTTGTATAGGTATGGAAGCAAACCAGAATGGTCTAGATGTGCATGGGAAATAATAACTGCATCAATACTCTTTAAATCGAATTCTGGAATATTGAAATAGGGAAATTGATCTGGACCTTGAGTTGAAATATCTATTCCACAATCTAAAAGTATTTTTGATTCTGGTGTTTGTAATAATAAACATGATCTCCCTACTTGTCTCGCTCCCCCTAAAAAACCGAGCCTAATCCATTCTTCTTTTTTTCCAGGATCCCATTCATTATAGACCCTCTTTCCTATTTTATTCAAAAAATTCTTTCTATATTCTCCCTTTGAATGTAAAACAGCCCTAATTGCCTCTGTAATTTTACTTTTTATGCTTGGACTTCTCATTGCTTGTGCAGACCAATATGTTTGTTCCTTGATTTGTCTTAAGGTTTCTCCCCCTTTTCCAATTGCCACACCAGGTTTTTTAACCTCTATTGTAACAACGCTCCTCTCTTTTTCAAATAAAATGTTGACAATTTCTGCTTCTTCAGGAATTAATTTTCTTATTATCTTTTCTGCATCATTTTCATCAACTAATAAGCTTATTGAAGATCTTAATTCAACTCTTTTTTTAATTTTTGAAACAACTTCCCTTATTTTATCTTCCCCATTTAAAAAGAAATCTTTATTTTGCGTGTAAATAACTATGTTTGCCCCTTCAAAATTGGCTGATTCAATTACCTTTGGTGGAAGTTCTTCCGAAATTGCTTTTATGATATCCATTTTAATTTGCTTCTTTTAAATTTTTATAATATTAATTCAAAATTAAGATAAAATATACTCTACTCAGAATTTACTTTGATTTGTTTTTTTCTACAATCACATGCTTTATTTCTGCTTCAAAGACCTTTCTTGCGCCTTTTTTATCTATTACAACGACATCTATCCCTTCGCCAGAATAAACATCTCTTTGCATTGCGGTATTAACTGCCTTGATTGCTAATTTTATCCCTTCATCAACTGATAATGATTCCTTATATTCATTCTCAAATAATCCATAAGCAAAAACACTTCCAGAACCGTCTGAAATATAATCTTCATGTCTTAATACTGTTCCATCTGGGTCAACTTGGAAAAGCCAAAATCCCTTATGATCTACTCCCCCAACAATAAATGCAGTTATTGCCATTATTGGGCTAAATTTTCTTATATTTTCATAAGCCAACATTCCAAGAAGATTTGATGTTGCTTTTACGTTGCTTTCTAATTTTGTTCTTAGTTGTTTCAATTTAAGTTCTGCTTTGATTAATTTTAATAAATATTGAACATCAGAAACATTCCCTGCTGTTGTTAATGCAATTTTATCTGTAATTGTAAAAACCTTATCTACTTTTTTGTGACTAATAAAACCACCCATTGTGGCTTTTTTATCTGTAGCCAAAACAATACCATCTTTACAAACAATTCCAACAGTTGTTGTTCCTGTCTTTGTCATTTTTGATTTAGCTTCTTCTTCCATTTTTTTCTTCTTTATTCTACTTACAAATTAATATTAGTAAAAAATCTAGAACCTCTAATATCTTATTGTGATTTTCGTTTATAAATATTTCGAATAGGGATTTTATCCAAATACCCCATAATAATGTGCACCTGTTGTTTGATCCCAAATTTGTATTCTTTTTTCTCTTCCAGCTCTTACTTCTTCATAAATTAAGACAGAATGACCCCTATATTTTCTTGGACGTACCCCTTTATAGTCCACTGATGCAACTTTTCCTTCGCCAAAATTAATCTTTAGAGTAAATCTATTTTCATTTATCCGGATTATCTTCTCTAATTTTCCTACTTGATTAAAGACTGCCGTAGTTGATGTTAATCCTGAAATATAGGGGAGTCTCGAATTTCTAACTAATTGTGCAGAATCCTTTTTTGCTTCCCCTTGTTCATTACCTATTTCTTTATCTTTCATCTCTATAGCCTTTGAAAAAACCAATTGAAATATCAAATATGAAAAAATGATTTCTATTTTCTTTAAAAAGTTTTCCAATAATAAAGAAAATATCCCAGCGCCCGGATTGCCTAGAAAATTCATGAAATTTTCGGGCCGCCAAAAATCTTCTTGGATTTTTAAGCGTGAACCGGGAAAGGTTCAAATCCAAAAATAAAGAAAATATCCCAGCGCCCGGATTTGAACCGGGAACCCCCCGGGCGCTGCATCCAGGCTAACCTGCCGCACTTGAAAGTACGACCCTACAGCCGAGTGCTCCACCGTTGAGCTACGCTGGGATTAACTAACAATGAAAAAAACTTTTTTAAAGGTTGTGATTGAAGAATACTCTACTTAATCTTTCACAATATGCAAGTGCGGATATGCAAAATGAATGTTTTTTTGTTTTTTAACTAAATCATAAATTGCTTCACTTATTTCTGCCCTTGTTTTTAATTTAATTTTGGATTCAACTAAATATGTTGCCCCCACCAAAATCCAAGAATCTTTCAAATCAATCCAAATAAATGGTTTTTCTGGAGCCTTATTATCTGTAAATTTCCTCATTTCTTTTGCCTCAAATTTTTTATACATTGAAAGAACAGATTCTGTTGCCTCTAAAACAAGTTCTTTTGCTTTTTTTATGTCTGATTCATAAGTCATTGAAAAAGAAACCCTATCCCAAATAAACCCTGTTCCCTTAGAATAATTTGTTACACTATTAATAATTAAAATTTCATTTGGAACCATTATTACTTTTCCGGTGTGTTCATCATTTTTTCCAAGTTTTCTTATTTTGGTATATAATGGCCCTATATCAACAACATCGCCCCTGATTTCAAAACCCGTGTGTTCTATTTCTATTCTATCCCCTACTAAAAATGGTTTATTAAATAAAATTATTACCCAACCAGTCAAATTTAAAATTGGATGTTGTAATGCAATCGCCAAACCAGCACCAATTAATCCAAAAGCGGTTATCAAAGAACCTATACTCTCAAAAAATACACTTAAAACAACAAATAAGGAAATTATCCAAAATACGATCCTGAATAAAGATTGCATAAAGAAAATTTCCTGATCATTAACTTTTCTTTTTTCCATTTCCTTAGTGCTTATTTTTGATATAATATTCATAAGAATTTTAAGCAGCGAGAGTATCAATATGGAAATTAAAATTTTGTTAAAAATGGATTCAAGATTATTTGGGATAATTGAGAATAGTTCTGGAAGAAATCTTTTAAGATATAAGATTGTAGCTGTCAAGCCCGCTAGCAAAGCTAAAAAGAAATACCCCATAAATTTTTTAAATTCAAATACCATTTTTTTAATTATTCTTTTTTATCTTCACTTTTGGGTTTTTGTTGAGCTAAAATTAATTCTATTTTATTTATTAAATTTTTTATTTTTTCAGAGTAATATTCTAGATTTTCTGCAGTGAATTCACTTAATGTTCCGTGTTCTACCTTTTCCTCTAAATCTATTATCTGGATATATGTATCTACATTTTCTTTCCCTATTCTGCTTTCATATTTTTTTAATTCATCGCCAATTTTTCTTCTGTTCAAAAATAACTTGTTTTCAAAAAGAAATAGTATTTGAGCCGCCTCTGTTGAAACGTTTGAAAGGGTCGCTACTGCTTGTAATAAAATTTGTCTATTTTTTATTATTGAATTGGAACTTCTTTCTATCAATCTTTCTGTTTTTTCCTCCCTCTTATAGAGAATATTTTTTCCAATATATTCTTGAATTTCTTTTACAAGATTTCGTTTATCATAAAAAATGTATGTATGTTTTAAAGAAGAAACAATCCATGGCTCTCCTTCTATAAGTAAATGCCACCACTTAGATAAAAGTTTAACTGGCTGAAAATGAAATCTAAATCCTTCTTTTTTTGCTTTTTCTTCTATAAATCCGCATTCTTTTTCTATTAAATCCACTGCAAATTCATTCACTCTATCTGTGTCATCTACAATGATTATTACATCAATATCATTTGCTTCTCCTCTGGAAATTGCAGAACCATAAACATAAATCACCTCTATGTATCTCTTATATCTTAAAAGTGGTTTAAGATAATAATCTAAATCTTCAATTGTTACTTTTTTTTGTTTTTCTAATTTTTCTCCGCTTTTATATTTTTGAATTTGTTTTAATATTTCCTGTTTTAAACCATGGTCTTCAGAATAACTTTGTGGTATTTCTATCCCCATTCCCTTTTCTCTTTTTTTTCTTCGATATTTCGGAATTTTTATGACCATTTTTTATATATTATATCTGCCTTTTATTTAAGATTTCATTCTTTCAATTGCTTCTTTAAACGCAATTGCTTTTTGATTTAAATCATCAAGTTTTCTACCGTCTGGAATATTTATTTTTTTATGTTCAAATGCCTTATATAACATTATAATCTCCTCTGCATAACCAATATAGATTTTATCCAATCCCCTTCCAAAAACATCTTTTTTCAGGGCTTTTGGAATCTCTCTTGGAATCACAACAATTTGACCCTTCAAAATTAATGCGGCCTGACTTGCTTCTATAACTGATGTATAAATATTATCAAAAACATTTATTTTTACCCTTTCAATTTCTCTCAAATATTCTTGAATTGCTAATAATTTTTTTAGCAGAATTTCCTTTGTCCCAACCATTAATCCTTTTTCAATATTAATCTTTACGACCTTTACAATCCCTAGTGAATCATGAAAAATCTCTCCATCCCTAATACTAACTAATAATGAAGTATTGTATTCCATTAAATCCTTAAAGAAGTCTTCAACCATTACTTGTTTTACATCTTCTGTTTGGTAATATTTTCTAAATTTTTCAAGAACTTCAGTATAAAGTTTAGTAGATGTTACAACATATAATCTTGTTTTATATTTCCAAACTGCTTTTACTTTTCCCTTATGTGTTTTTGTTATTGATTTAGAATCTGTCATTCTCTTTTTCCTCTTTTTTATTTCTAAGTTAGGGTGTTAATCTATCTCTATCTCTTGGAAACATAGTAGCTTCTTTAACATTATCTAATCCACAAATAATCTGTGTTATTCTTTCTAATCCGATACTCCACCCACTATGTGGTGGTGCACCATACCTAAAACTATCAATATATGATTTAAAATTAATTGGGTTTAATCCCTTCATTTTTATTCTTTCTACCAATAATTCTGGAAGATGAACCCTTTGCCCCCCTGATGAAATTTCTAAACCACCATAAAGTGCATCAAAACCTTCACTTACTTTTGCATCTTTGTTTTCGCCCCTTGGCATAATATAAAATGGTTTTAGTTCTGAAGGCCATGAATGTGTAAATACGATATCTCCCGGATATAAGTCACATAATTTCTTTTCTTGTTCTGGTGTAAAATCTTCTCCAATTTTTCCACTTACTTTTTTTATTGCATCTTCATAGGATAAATAGACGGCATTTGGGATTTTTAATTTAACATTTAAAATTTCCAATTCTTGCTTGCAATTTTCTAAGATCTGTTTAACAATAAATTTAACACATCCCCCTAATTCATTCATAATTTGAATTTGATTTGTAAATGCAACTTCAATATCCATCTGCCTTATTTCATTGATGTGTCTTGTTGTGTTGTGTTTTTCTGCTCTCCAAACAGGTGCTATGGTAAATGTTTTTTCTATAGAACATGCAAGCATTTGTTTGTATAATTGTGGGCTTTGAGCAAGATATGCTTTTTTCTCAAAATATTGGACTGGGAATAATTCTGTTCCTCCTTCTGATGCCGCTGAAATAATCCCTGGAGCCTGTATTTCCATAAACCCCTTATCGTAAAAATATTTTCTGAATGCGTTTGCTATTTCTGTTTGTATTCTAAAAATTGCTTGAATTTTTCTTTTATGAAAATCTAAAAATCTATAATCTAGTCTCAAATCAAAGCCAGTTGTAACTCCTTTTTCAACAATTTGTATTGGAAGTCTTTCTGCCTTATTGATTAAATCTAAATCAAGAATTTCTACTTCAATATTATGTAAACTAACCTCTGAACTTTTTACATCTGCTTTTTTTGCAAGCCCTTTTAGAGAGATTACACTTTCTAAGGTTAATTCTGAAAATTTCTTAAATAATTTTTCATTTTTAATTATACATTGCACAATTCCAGAGACATCTCGTAATAAGATAAATTTTATTTTTGCCAAATCTCTAAGTTCGTGACACCACCCTTCTAAAAAATATTCTTTCCCTTCTTTTAAGTCAGAGATATATGTTCTTTCACCATTCTCTTTTTTTGTTTCGCTTTTTTTAATCATTTGAGTATTAGGTTTTATGATGGTTTATTAATATTTAAATTTTTATCCTATATTTTTCTTAATAATCTCTACTATTTCTAATGCATTAACTTTCCCCTTATGTTTTTGCATTATTAAACCCATATACGCATTTATGCCCAATCCTGGTTTTTCTTTGATTATTTGTTTTATGTCCTTCTCTAAATCTCCTGAATCAATTTTTTCTACAACAAGGGCCCTTTCTATTGAACTTCCTTTGGCAATTTTTCCCATAATTTTTTTTATATCTGATTCTTCAATTTTCTTTTCATTTAATGTCTTTAAAATTCTCTCAATTGTTTTTTGATCGAAAACATTTTCTATGTAACCAGCTACTATTTTTTCATGACTTGAAATTTCTTTTGGCCATATTGAAAGCATTTTTGCAATTAACTCGTTTCTTCCGTAAATTTTAACCAATTTTTCAAATAAATCTAATTTTCCGTCGATAATTATTGCTTTTGCTAATTCTTTATTCATTTCTTGAGATAATTCATTTAAGGTGTCTTCCTTCAACCTTATTCTTGGAAGATTATTTTTAATTTCTTCAAGGAATTTTTTCTCAATTATGATTAACGGAATATCTGTTTCAGGATACATTCTTGCCTTTCCAGGTAATGGTCTCAAAAAAGTTGTTGAACCATCAATGTTTGCTTTTCTGACTTCATTACCAATTGGCTTTTTTAATTCAAGTAAAGCTTTTTGTCTTTCAATTTCTGTTTGAATTGTTTTAATAATTAAATCTGGTTCTTGAACCCCTTTAATTTCTGTTCGTTCTTTTCCTTGAATAGACATATTAACATCCTGTCTTATTGTTCCTAGTCCTCTTTTTACATTGCAAGCACGAAGAATTTCTCCAATCCTTAATGAAACTTTTTTTGCTTGTTCTGGATTTGTAATATCTGGGTCTGTTGCGATTTCCACTAAGGGAATTCCAAGTCTATCTAACCGATATGTAACTTCTTTTTCATTTTCAGAAATCTTTTTACAAGCATCTTCTTCTAAACATATACTCTGAATCCCTATTTTTTCACCATCTATTTCTAGAAACCCTTTTTCTGCTAATAATAATGTTCTTTGAAAACCTGAAGTATTTGATCCGTCCACAACTGTTTTTCTCATAACCTGAATAACAGGATTAATTCCACAATTTAACATTAGGGCAAGTTGTATTGCAATCTTAAGTGCTTCTTTATTAATTTCGTGTGGTGGTTCTTCGTCGAGTTCAACTAAGCAAGTTGTATCATTATATCCTTCATAAACAAAATTTCTTTCTCTAAAATGTTCATATTCTGCTGCAATATCTTTTGTTCCCTCTTCCCCCGAAACTGCTCGAAGTTTTCTTTTAACTTTAAAATTTGGGTTGTCTTGTCTTAATGTAGATGGGCATTCACAAAATAATTTATTGGTGTCTAACTGTTGATGTATTTCTATACCAACCTTCAATTTGATACGAGAATAGTCTTCCTCTTTCATAAAAAGAAAAAAGAACCTGTATTAATAAAAGTTACTAATGTTAACCTATTTTCATTCTTCCTGCAAAAAAATCATCTATTTTTTCCATTCCTTCTGGTGTATCTCCTAAAATTTCCACCAATCTTTTTCTATCTATTTCTTTTCCCGCTCTTTTTGCACATTCCCTAAGATTGATTATATCGAAAATATCTTTTGCCCTGCATGCAGAAAGTTTTGTTGCAATGACGTCTGCTAATTGATATACCCTTATTACTGGAGAAAAATCAGAACCATAGTTCAGGACTATATCTTGTGCATTTTCAATCATGGAAACATATTGTGTTTGGCCTAAATGATACAAATCAGTTGGGGAATTTGAAATATTAAAACTAATTCTTGAACCCTTATTGAAACTTCTAACATGGATTATTGGTCTTCTAAGACCCATTCTTTCTATAGAAATATCGTAAAGATCATTTTTATCTGAAGATTCTATGTCTTTAACTGGAATTTCTTGTATTGCAGACATGATTTTATTTTTATATTCTGTCTGATTTTTCATTAATAATTCTTTATCTAAAACTGCAATATCTATGTCATCTGTTGATCTTATATGGTCTTGTTGTCTAAGTTCCCCTTCCGCAAATAAATCTTCAATAGATCTATTGTATGTTTGAGAAAGTAAATTTGCTGCATGTACTTGAACTGCGGCTCCCCCAACAATTGCTGGATTTAATCCTTTTTCTTTGAATATTCTTGTAACTCTGTCTAATAAAAAACAATATTCGCCATCTAAAATATCATATAATGCCAGTTTTCCCATGTAATATAAACTCAAATTTACTTTATAAATCTTATGTTCGTTATTACTCCTTAGTTACAAGAAAAAAGTTGATAGAAATTTAATTATTCTTCGTTTATTACCGGTCCAAAAATTTTATCGAGGTCTTTTAATTGGTTTGGACTTATTGGAGCTAACTGATATTTCAATGTATCCTTAGGGGTTGATTGTTTTGGTGTCTTGTAATTTGCACTAGATAAAACACCTAGGCTATCAAATAAAATGATTACAGAATCTTTCTCAGATATGCTGTATCCTAATCTTTTATTTTTTAAAGAATCTATATAGATTGTTCCAATTTCATTTCCTTTCTTATTAAAATAACAAAGTGTATTTTCTGGTAATCCCTCTTCTGTTGAAAAATAGGATTCTTTTGCATCTTTTTCCATTTGTTTTAACATTTTTTTATCCAATGGTTGTGCATTTAATAAAAGAGTTCCAAATAAAAAAGTTGATATTAAAAATGTTAATGATTTTTTCATATAATTTCTATTCAACTAACCTTTATAAATCTTATGTTTGTTATTACTATTTAGTTACAAGAAAAAAGATTTTGACAATATTGATCCCTTATTCTCTTAAAATTAAATCAGAATTTTATCCAAATTTTCAAATCCAAACAAATAATTAATGCGGGAGGGAGGATTCGGACCCCCGCAGCCACTAAGGCACAGGATCTTAAGTCCTGCTCGTTTGACCACTCCGACACCCCCGCATTTCGTGTTTAATATTCAATAAAAAGATAATTTAAAAAGG
Source organism: Candidatus Pacearchaeota archaeon (assembly GCA_018304245.1). Classification (GTDB taxonomy): domain Archaea; phylum Nanobdellota; class Nanobdellia; order Pacearchaeales; family UBA284; genus UBA284. Next base: position 2,678 of record JAGVWO010000007.1, on the reverse strand, counting down.
TTGTTAATTGTTAATAAATTATTGTTTGTATCTATTGCCCCCATAGTCTAGAGGCCAAGGATGCAGCCCTCTCAAGGCTGTGACACGGGTTCGAATCCCGTTGGGGGCATAGTTAGGGCATCGTATAGTTTAAATATACTCATTCTTAGTTCAACTTATGAAAAAAGATATTTATCATAATGAACAGAGATATAACGATTGGAAAAAAGAAATTGATGAAAGTGGTGGAATAGAAGGTATTTCAAAAAAGAATTCTGATTTAATTCTTAAACATATTATTGACATGGAACAGGGTAACAATGTCGGAAAAGGTTCTAAAAAAGGAGTTCGTTCTTATATTAGATTAAATACAATAAGGATAAGATTAATTTTTGTTACTAAACACCTTGAAAGTAAAGGAATTCTTGATTTAACAAAACTAACACAAGAAAAATTAACTTCTTTGTTTAATGATATGTCACAAGGAAAAATCAAAACACAAAATGGACAGGCATACAAGAGTGTTAAAGATTACATCAAAGTGTTCAAATCATTCTGGCATTGGTTTATGAAGATAAATAGAAAAAAAGGAATTGAAGTAAAAGACATCACAGAAGAACTTGATACAAAGAAAGAGGAAAATAGTTTTGTTTATTTTAGTAAGGAAGAACTTGAAAAAATGATGCCTTATTTTTCTCAAGATGAACAAGTCCGATTATTATTTATGTTTGATACAATTATTAGAAGTCCGACAGAACTAATGAACATTAAAGTTAATGATATTCATTCAGATTTTAAAGAAGTAACAATAAGAGATGAAGTTGCTAAAACCTACGGAAGAACAATAAAAATATTACTTTGTTCTGAAGAATTAAAAAAATATGTTGACAGAAACAAACTAAAAGATGATGATTTTTTATTTGTATTCTCTGCACCATTATTCAATCAGAAATTACAAAGGGTTGCTAGACAGGTTTTTGGTGATAAGATGACTAAGGGGGGAGAAGGGTATACTCAGATAAGCATGTATGATTTTAGACATTCAGGCACATGTTTCTGGCGTCTAGGAGCATACAGGAGCAAGATAGATGCTTTAATGTATCGTGGTGGTTGGTCTGATTTGGCTATGTTAAACTATTACACTAAGAAAATAGGAATGAAAGATAGTGTTGAGGAAGAAGATATGTTAATTAATGTAGATAAAAACAAACTTCAACAAGATATTTCAGAATTACAAGACGATATTATTTTATTAAAACAACAATTATTACATTCAGATGTTCAATTAAAGAATAAGGAAAGTATTATTGAAACAGACTTTCTAATGAACTTAAATGATAGATTAGTTGGAAAAGTTGTAAAAGATGGAGATAAGTTCTATAAATATGTTAAGAAAAATGGCAAGGTCATGAGAATGGAAGTTAAGAAACCAACGAGAAAACACCAAGTTTAATCAAATTTATATAGTAAAATTGATTGATTGATTTATGGGTAAATTAAAAGAAAAAATAAGACAATACAAGAGATTATATGTGAAATTAAAATCTATAAAACCCAACATCGAAGTAATAGAAAAATTAAGTTCTGATGGGAAGAGTAAGCGTTCTGCTCTTGTTGGATATGTTAATTTTAAAAAGAGAAACAAGAGAGTATTACAGAATTTAGAAATTTTTAAAAGTTATATTTATACGATTAATCTTCGTTCAATGGCTAGTTGGAGATGTTTAAATAAACTAAAAAAAGATTGTGAAATAAAATCGTTTAAATTACCAGAGAAAAAAGGAATATGTGAGAGAGAATATCCTTATTCCATTGACTTTTTAATTGGTGTGGAATACTTCATTTTTTCCGTAAAAAGTTGTTTAGATATTATTGCCCATATAGTAACCAATCTTTATGAATTAAATATTCAAAAAAGAGAGGTAAATATTTTAAAAATTATTACTGAACTAAAAAATCAAGAGAGACATGATAATTTTGCAAAAATCTTGATTGGAAATGAAAAATGGATAGCTGATTTTAACAAAATAAGAGTAAATATGACCCATCATAGTATAATAAGGATTAAATCAAAGACAGAATATGATGTCCCAAATAAACGGGGAATTTTTTGTAAGAGGAACATTCATGTAAAAATTGATGAATTTGAGATAATAGAAAAGAAATTGCCCTTATACTTTGATGAGATAAGTAAAAATAAAGATGAGTTAATAAAAGAATTTTATAAATGGTTGGATGGTTTTACAATAACCCCAAAATGAAATCTTTACAGTTAGCAATTTTGAATTCAATTCTTGCCATTTTTCTTTTAATTTTAGGATTTATTTACAAAGAACCATATTCATTTATTGCTGCAGTAATTCTCGCATTATGTTCATTTTATTGGATATTGAAGTTAAGAAATCGGAGTTAAATTTTTCTTTTGCACCACATAAAAGGATTATATAATTGGACATTATACTTTTTTTTAAGTATTGTTTCTATAATCCAAAGTAATATCATCACAAGAAGGGCTGCAATCATTAAACAAAGAAGAGCCAATTCAATTTTTATCAAAAGGATAAAAGTAAATGCAAATATTAATCCAAGAAAATAAAATCCTAAAACATTTTAGGATTTTATTTTCTTGGATTAAAATTTGCATTTACTTTTATCCTTTTGATAAAAATTGAATTGGCTCTTCTTTGTTTAATGATTGC
>JAGVWO010000010.1 GCA_018304245.1 Candidatus Pacearchaeota archaeon | reverse complement strand
AATCGTATCAGGATTTAGCATTGGCATCTTTTCTTAGGAATAAACAACCAATAAACAAAGGAGATTTTGTATTATATAGTGAAAAGAAAAATGGGAAAAGAGAAGATTTAGGAGAATATTCTGGGCTTAAGGCTATACAAACAAGAATTTTTAATAAATATAAAAAAAACTATCTTGTTCTTTGCCTTGTAGATTTTAAGAGACCAGAAGATTTTGGTTACGGGCTTCTAAAATTATTAGAGCCCCATATTAACTTAAACAAAAATTTTATTTTTTTTGGTAAAGGAAAAAAAACCATTTTTGAAGGATACAATGTTGAAGGCAATTGGAATTTATTAATAACTTCTGGAATGTTAGAAGAATTTGTTTTATCAGATGGTCCTGCAACTTTTTTTGAAGGATTAAAGAATAAATCAAAAGTCTATTTTATAGACATAAAACCAGATCAATTTAAACAAATATAATTATCTAATAAAAGATAACAGCCGGAGGAAAAGAGGAACCTCTCGGCTGTTTGAGTTACTCAGTATGATGAAAATCCCTTATTGGAATTTTCAGATGCCGAAAATCTTTTCAAGATTTTCAAGCATGATAAAACAAAATTAAAAACAAAATTAAAAACAAAAATTAACCAGTATAGCTTTGTTTATTTAATGCCGCTCTTGCACTTCTCAAATACTTTGATTCAATTTCCTTGTATCTTTTCAAATCATCTGGCGAAATAGATCCACCTATTTTTTTCAAGGCATTATCAAAATCTTTTTTCTTTACAGATTTTGTATTTATGTCTTCACGCAATGCAAGCATAGCAGCTTCTCTGCAGACACCTTCAATATCTGCCCCACTATATCCTTCTGCTTTTTCAGCAAACATTGCTATTGAAACATCTTTTGCAAGAGGCATATTTTTTGTATGTACTTTAAAGATTGCTTCTCGCTCTTCTCTATTCGGTGATCCGACAAAAACTAATCTATCAAATCTTCCAGGTCTTAACAAAGCAGCATCAAGCATATCTGGACGATTTGTTGCACCAATTATTACAACATCTTCTAATGATTCAATACCATCCATTTCTGCTAAGAGTTGATTTAAAACACGCTCAGTGACATTATGGCCCATTTCCATCCCACGTCTTCCAGCTAGTGCATCTAATTCATCAAAAAAGATAATACAAGGGGCAACCTGTTTTGCTCTTTCAAAAACTTTTCTTATACCTTCTTCTGATTTTCCGACCCACATACTCAACAAACTTGGCCCTTTTACTTGTATGAAATTTGCTTCGGATTCTGTTGCAACTGCTTTTGCTAATAACGTTTTACCAGTTCCAGGTGGTCCATATAATAAAATTCCCCTTGGTGGTCGTATTCCAAGTCTTGCGAAAGCATCTGGATTTTTTATTGGCCATTCAATAGCTTCTTTTAATTCTTGTTTTGCACTTTCAAGTCCACCCACCTCATTCCATTTTACATTTGGACTTTCAACAAGAACTTCACGCATTGCACTTGGTTGTACAGATTTCAATCCTTCTTTAAAATCTTTTTGGGTTATTTTTAATTTATCTAAAACTTCTGAACTTAATTCTTCTTCGTCTTTATTTAACTTTAAATCAGGAAGAACTTTTCTAAGCACAGACATTGCAGCTTCTTTGCACAAAGCAGATAAATCAGCTCCAACAAAACCATGTGTAACACTAGAAATTTCATCTAGATTAACATCTTTTGTTAAGGGCATGTTTCTCGTGTGAATTTTTAAAATATTTAATCTTCCCTTTTTATCTGGGACAGTAAAGCTAATTTCTCGGTCAAATCTTCCAGGCCTACGTAGGGCTGGATCAATTGAATTTGGAAGATTTGTCGCCCCAATAACAACAACTTTTCCCCTTGATTTTAATCCATCCATCATTGTTAATAATTGTGAAACAACTCTTCTTTCAACCTCGCCTACACTATCTTCTCTTTTTGGGGCAATTGCGTCAATTTCATCTATGAAAATTATACTTGGCGCATTTTTTTCTGCACTATCAAAGATTTCTCTTATTTTCTTTTCAGATTCTCCATAGAATTTGCTCATAATTTCAGGGCCATTCAATAAAATAAAATGTGCTTCACTTTCACTTGCAACTGCTTTTGCAAGCAAGGTTTTACCAGTTCCAGGTGGTCCATATAATAAAACACCTTTTGGAGGTTCTATGCCTAGTTTTGAAAATATTTCTGGATGTTTTAAAGGAAGTTCAACCATTTCTCTAAGTTTTTTAATTTCTTCATCTAATCCACCAATATCTTCATATGTAACTTCTGGAATCCCTATTTTGTCTTCGGAAATTTCAACTGCCTTTGAATTTAATATAAGTTCAGTATTTTCTGTAACGATACATGGTTGTTTTGGATCTAAATTTACAACTGCAAATCTTAATTGACTTATAGGGTTATTAATACCAGCCATTCCTCCACCAAGCATTCCACTTAACATTTCGCTAAAATCTCCCCCAAAGAAATCATCAAAATCACTCGGAGTTTGGCTTCTTCTTCCTCCTTGTCCCCTTGCACTCATAACGAGCAAATCTCCTTTGACAAAAGTTCTTCCTAAAAGATTTTGTTTTAATCCTTCTGGATCTCCTTTGACCATTATTCCAGCTTGCGCAGGTGCAATGGTAATTTTTTTAGCTTCCTTAAGATTTGCCTTACTCACAGAAACACTTTCACCAACACCGGTTTTAGCATTTTTTCTTATAATTCCATCAATTCTAATAATCTGTTCTCCAGAATCACTAGGATATGCTTTGTCTGCAATTGCAACTGTTTCTCTTTCACCTTTGATTAATATAACATCTCCAGATTTAATTCCAAGAAAATTCATAGTATTCTTATCTATTCTTGCAATCCCCTTGTATGCATCTTCTTGTAATGCTTCTACAACTTTTAATTTAATCTTACCTTCTGTTTTTTCAGATTTATCTTCTGCATCTTTCATATTTTTGTCTTTGTTTTCTTTTGCCATTTTATTTCTCCGTTTTTATCCTCTTTGATTTTAGTTTAATTTTGTTTAGTTTTGGTTTTTCTTGAGTAACTTTAACATTTGGTTTGTTTGGATTTTCTGGGTGGTATGTTTTTTCTATTGTAATACTTTTATTCTTTTCAGGATGTTCAGAATCTCTGTGTTCTATTTTAACAACTTCTTTTCCAAAACATAAAGAGATTCTTCCAGATTCTTCTAAAGATAATTTGACCATTTCATTTACCTTATCCCTCATTTTATCTTGAATTTGTTTATGCATATTTTCTTGAGTTTGTAAAAAATCAATAATTTCTCTTGGGATACTTACTGCATAACTATTTCCGACCATTCTTAATTTTACTTCAAAGGGTCTTTGTCTTAATTGTGAAAATCTTTTAAATTCTTCAACATCATTTGGATGATAAATTCTTTTTCCACATTTTATGCATTGTAGCGCCCTTAATTGAAAACCATCTTTATTTACAAGAACTTTTTTCATTTCAGTTCTGCATTCTTTGCACCAAATCATTTCGTCAAACATATCGGTCATTTTTCGTGTATTTTTGTTATTTGATTTATTTGTGTATACTTTATGTGTATACACAGGCATATATACAGGTATTTAAATGTTTCCCTTTTAGAATTTTTATCGAGGAGACTCATCAAGTTGTTTACAGAGTTTCTTTTGATTTTCATAAACTTTGGTTAGAATTCTTTCAGCAATTTTTATTACTTCTTGATCATTTTCTAAGGTATGTTTTCCCGGAATAAATATCAAAAATTCATCCCCCGCAGATTCATTCAACCTATGTCCTGCAATATCTGGAATTCCTTCAGCTATTGGATAAAGATTATGGAATCTTAAATTATCTTTAATTGTTTTCCCGATAGCTTCAAGATATTTGTCAACTATAGTATATCCTAATTTGACATTCCAATCATGCAAATCATCTATATCAAAGAAAATATAATACCCTTCAAGAAGACCCTTTTTTTGAAATTCGTCAATCCTTATTGCAAAACCAACTTTATTTAATAACCCGGTAACAGGATCATAAAGGGTTATTTGGTCTAACCATTTTTTTTGTCCAGGAGTTAAACTTTTAGCTAAATCAAGATATGTCTTAGCTTTTTCTTTTATACCTTCATGAATTTTACTTTGTAATCTAGGACCATCATATACTATAATATTATATTCATTTTTACCTTTTTTCCCCTTGGCTTCGAATAGAGCAGTAACCGCTTCTTCATAGCTCTTTCCAACCCCGCAAGATAATTTGATTAATTCCATAATTCCCCCATTAAATGTATATCTCTGAAATTATCGAATCTTATAAATCTTACTCTGCTAAACTTTAAAAATGTCGTTGCTATATTATTTATATGCTAAAGAAAGCAAAAAAACAATTAGATAAAAAAAAGATTAAAGAGGAAAAACAAGAAAAAAGGATAGATTTTTCTATAATTGAAAAAAAATGGCAGAAAGCTTGGGCAGATAAAAAAATATTTGAAGTTAAAGAAGAAAGCAAAAAAGAGAAATTTTATGTTCTTGAAATGTATCCTTATCCTTCTGGGTCTGGTTTACATATGGGTCATGCCTTTAATTATACCATCGGTGATGTTTATGCAAGATTAAAATTAATGCAAGGATATAATGTTCTCCATCCAATGGGTTATGATTCTTTTGGATTGCCCGCAGAAAATGCGGCAATTAAGGCGAAATCTCATCCAAAAAAATTTATAGAAGAAGCAATTGAAAATTTCATTAAACAACAAAAGGCATTAGGTATAACTTACGATTGGTCTAGAATTGTTATGAGTCATGATTCAAATTATTATAGGTGGGATCAGTGGATTTTCCTAAAGATGTTTGAAAAAGGATTAAATGAGCAAGTCCATGATGGAAAATGTTGGAGACACACAGACACTAGGGTTGAAATTAAACAACTAAACCAGTGGTTCTTAAAAATTACAGATTATGCAGAAGAACTTTATGATAAAATAGATTCATTGACAGAATGGCCTGAAAGAATAAGGGCAATGCAGAAAAATTGGATTGGAAAATCTTATGGAACGCAGATTGATTTTGAAATCAATGGAAAACCCTGGCCAATATTCACAACCCGCCCAGATACAATTTATGGGGTTACATTTATGGTGGTGTCTGCTCAACATCCAAAATTATGGGGGCTTGTCACAAAAGAGCAGAAAAAAGAAGTAGAAAAATTTGTCAATAAAATAAAATCTACTTCTGAAAAAGATTTAGAGGGATTGGAAAAAGAAGGAGCATTTACAGGAAGTTATGCTATTAATCCAATTACGAGTGAAAAGATTCCAGTATATACTGGTAATTTTGTTTTAGCAGAATACGGAAGCTGAATGGTAATGGCTGTTCCAGCCCATGATCAAAGAGATTTTGAATTTGCTAAAAGATATAATATTCAAATAAAAATTGTTATTCAGCCAGAACAAGGACATCAATTAGATATTAAAACAATGAATGGGGCTTATGCTTTTGATGGAAAATTAGTTAATTCTCATGAATTCAATGGAATGAAAAATAGAGAAGCAATCGGAAAAATTACAGAATTCTTGGAAAAGAAAAAATTAGGAAAGAAAACAAAACAATTCAAACTTAGAGATTGGCTTGTTTCAAGACAAAGATTTTGGGGAACACCAATCCCAATTATTTATTGTGAAAAATGCGGGGTTGTTCCGGTTCCAGAAAAGGATCTTCCGGTAAAACTTCCAGAAGATATTAAATTCACAAGCGAAAGAAACCCTCTTGTTGGTTATGATAAATTTGTAAATGTAAAATGTCCAAAATGTGAAGGAAAAGCTAAGAGAGAAACAGACACTATGGATACATTTGTTAATTCTTCATGGTATTTTTTAAGATATTGTGATTCAAAAAACAATAAAGAAATTTTTGACAAAAAGAAGGTAGCTTATTGGAATCCAATTGATGTGTATATTGGGGGAGCAGAACACGCTTGCATGCACCTTATCTATTCAAGATTTTATGTTAAATTTCTTAGAGATTTAGGATTATTAAAATTCGATGAACCAGCTAAATTATTATTTAATCAAGGAATGCTTCATGGAGAAGATGGTTATGTTATGTCAAAATCTAGGGGAAATGTTATAGATCCAATAGATGCAATGAAAAAATATAGCACAGATACTCTTAGGATGTTTTTAGTTTCTGTTGCTTCCCCTGATAAGGATTCTGCATGGAGTTCAAAAGGTATAGAAAGCATGTATAAATTTGTAAATAAATTCTTTTCATTTATATTAGAAATAAAAAGGGGAAAATCTTCAGAAAGAGCAGAAAGCAAAATAAATAAAGCAATTAAAG
>JAGVWO010000006.1 GCA_018304245.1 Candidatus Pacearchaeota archaeon | reverse complement strand
TTACATCTTTAATCTTTCTTTATGCATATAGTCCAATTACAGGAAATGCAATATTATCTTCACAATTAGATCAAACAGCCTATGATGCTGGAGAAAAGATAACAGGTACAATCTCTTTACAAATGCAAGAAGGAGATATTCTGCCAGAAGATTCAAAGATTAGTATAATCATTTCTGGAGATCAAACAAAATGTCAAACAAAATATGTTTGCCCTATTTTAGGAGAAGTTGATTGGTATAGGGTAAATATTACCTCTGGAGAATGTTATCTTCCATCAAGAAACGCAGACCCTGAATCATTATGTTGTAGTGCAAATTCTGCAAATTGCAACCAAATTATAAAAAATTCTGGTTTTGAAAACGAATTAAACAGTTGGGTATTTTCAAGAACAGGAGATTCTGCTGCAACAAAATCAGTAGAAGAATTAACCCTTTTAGATGAAGAAGGAAATCAATATTATGATTCGATGACTGCAAAACTTTCAACAGAGGGAATATCAAATACCGCTTCTGCAACATTAACACAAACATTTGCAACACCACTTATCGTAGAATCTTTAGTGTCTGATAAACCAAATTTAATCGTATCTGATTTAAGATATTCTCAAGATAATTTTGAACTAACATATAATATAACTATCTGTAATGGGGGGTATGGGAAAACAACAAAACCTTTTATTGTAAAAACAACAATTCAAAAACTTCTAGGTGGAACGATTGAAACGAAGAATTATCAAATAACACAAAATCTTTCAGTAGGACAATGTATTTCAAATATCATAAAAACCTACAAGGAAAGTGGAAATTATAGTTTAAATGTAACTGTAGATTATCTTCCAGCAAATCCAATAAGTGGGTCTATATTAGAAACAAATGAATTAGATAACACAAAACAAATTACAATCAACAATTACTATATAAAAAATTTATATTTTAGTGCAATCAATGTTACATATGATGGTTTTTTATCAATAAACTACACAATCCAAATTTGTAATGATTATAATCAAACGCTTCCAGCATTCAATGTTTCAATATATTCTCCTACTTCAAATAGTAATCCCTGGGGGTTAATTGAACCTACAATTTATATTACACCAAATACAAATATTCAATTCAATGAGATTCCAATGGGGGCATGTTCTAAACAATCAAAAATATATTCTATTGTTGTGCTCAATCCCCCTTACCCTGCAATATTGAATCCTTTAGTAAATGGAACATATTCTTATTGGCTTTGGATAGATAAAGAGAATGTAATTAATGATCGTTTAGAAGATAATAAATTGTTCGGAGATTTCAAAGTAGGTACAACTGGTTGGATACCTGATGAAAGAGCGATTTATTCTACAGATATTGGAAAAAACAATTTTGAACAGGAAGAAGAAAAGGTTCTATTATTTGACACAACACCATATAGCACAAGCACAGGTAATTTTTCATTGGGTTGGATGGCCTATACAGATGCAGAATCATATTATGGGTGCGCATTTGAAATTGTAGTTAAAGGAGAACATTTGAACACAGAAAGAAGATTACACTATTATTATAAGATTTCAGATATTTGTTCTGCCCCATTATATAATGCAACAGACGTTTATTTTTCCTCAAATTATGATTCTGCTACAGGTTTAATTGATGTTTATACTGATTTATATTCAAATTGGATGGCAGCATACCCTAATGATGGCATTTTGGATAGTCTTACTGGAATTTATCTGACGTCATGGGGAAAAGTATCAAATACAAACATATATGGGCAGTCTGTTTATTTTGATAATATTCGATTGGATAAAACTTCAAAACTCCAACCAACAGAAGAAATGTCTTGTGAAGCCAAAGATAAGGTTTGTTGTTTAGAGGGAGCGGGTTCGGGTGTTTATTATGGAGAACAATTATCTTGTTCAGAAGGACATGAATGCTGGGAAAAATGTTCACAAAAAGAATTCACATTAAAGGAATTTATTGCAGCATCATCAAATTCTTCAAAATATAATAAAACAGAAGGAGATTGTAGGGTATATGTAGATTCTGTACCAATAGATTTATTAGATTCCTGTGAAAGTGATTTTCCCGGATGTGGAGATTGTGTTGGAGAAGGTTATACCGCATGTTTAGATACTTCGGCAACGGCAAAAACTAGCTGTAAAAATTGGGACAATATTTATTCTGTAAATCTATCTAAATTAAACCTATATGCACCATCTTCAAATGGAACATATTCTGTAAATTTATTATTTACATATAAAACAACAGACGCATCATTAGGTGAGACAATTGATATTTCAACATTTGAACTTCCCTTAATTGTTGGTGCAGGGGAACCGCCAGTTGTTCCGACATGTTTGGAAGCAGAATATATTAATTGTACCGGCACATGGAGCGATTGTGATTCATATAACACAAAAAGAAGAAATGCAACATGTTATTATTCGGGAATACAATCATGTCCACCTACAAAATCAATTCCTCAAACAGAACAATGTTATATTCAATCAAATGTTACAACCTGCACAGAATATGATTGGAATTGTGGTCTTTGGAGTACGTGTGAGGGTGGAAGCCAGATTAGAACATGTAATTTAATTGGTATATCTTGTGATCCAACAATGTATGGTTCATATGTTCCAGAACAACAACAGGGGTGTACAATAAGAGAAGAGGGAACAGGGTTTGAGGTTAAATATTTAATTTATGGTGGAATTGGAATAATTTTATTGGTCGGTATCTTCTTTTTAATAAAATTTTTAATGTCTCAGGAAGCAAAGAAGGAATCATCTTCTAAAATTTTTGAACCTCTAACTTCAAAAATCGGAAAAGACAAAGAAAAAATAGAAAAAAAAGAGGATTACCCTGAATTATCTAGTTATATCAAAGATGCATTGGCCGCTGGCATGAATCCTAGCGAAATAAGATTAAAACTTCAAGAAGCAGGATGGCCAAAAAATATCATCGATTCAATTTTTAAAAAGTTCGAATAATTCTATTACTTTTAATAATTTTAATTGATAACTACCCAATAAAATGAAAAGAATATCTCTGCTTATATTGATATTAAGTGTATTAATCATCCTAGGTTTAGCTTCCTTTTTCCTTATTTCTAATTTAAGAAATATTAATCAGGGTTTAGCAGGATGTACTCAAGATTCTGATTGTGTTAAGGTTCAAACAAGTTGTTGTCCTTGCAACATGGGTGGCCAGGAAAAATGTGTTCGTTATAATATCTTAAAAAATTATCAAGATAATTTGAATGCATGTCCGTCACAAGAAAAATTAGTTTGTTTAGCATTATACAATTGTGAAATAACTTCTTGTGGATGTATTAATGGGACATGCGTCTCTACGTATTCTGCTTGAAAACATATTTAAAGAAAATTTGTTTTATGAAAAGATGGTAAAAATACAATTAAAAAAACAAAATAAACACAAGAAACTTCAATTAAAACCAACATTAAGGGAAAGAAAGCATTATCTTGTTTTCTCTTCTGAAAATATTAGTGAGAGAGATAATAGGGAAGCAATTTCAAATGCTATATTAAATTATATTGGTTTGTTAGGTTTTGCAAAAGCAGGATTATTATTTATAGAATTTAAATTAAGTGAAAACAAAAAAAATTCTTATTTAATGGCGAGTATCAATACAAAATATGTGGATGTTGTTAAGAACTCTGTTTTAATATTTCCTGATTTTGAAATTTCTTGTATTGGGGTTTCTGGTACAATTAACAAAGCAAGAAGGTTCTATAAATAATTTCTAATAGACTATGGGCCCAGCAAGGGTCGAACTTGCGATCTCCTGTACGTGAAACAGACGTCTTAACCACTGGACTATGGGCCCAGAATTAGAAGAAGTTTAAGATTTATAAGGATACTGATTAAGATTAATTAGATTAAATCCTATTCTATTTTTGTTTGAAGAATAACTATATTGCCTCTGCCGGCTTTTATTTTTTTTACGAGTCCTCTTGATTCAAGATCTGCAATAACCAAAGAGATCTTGGCTTCACTCATTCCAATTTCTTTTCTGATTTCTTTTTGATTTACTCTTTTTTCTCTTTTAATAATATCATAGATTTTATTTAGAACTTCATCATTAGAAATTTCTTCAATTTTTTTCTTTTTTGAAATTATTCTTTTGTTTTTTGATTTTTTAATTTCTTTCTCCTGTTTTTTTCTTTTTCTAATCAAATAAATAAATAAGATAATTAGAGAGATTAATATAACAATTAAGACCATGGCAAACTCATAGGGTCTTGCACTTTGATTAATAGTATCATTGATTAGACCACCCTCATCAAAGGTAATATTTTCGACATCCTCTGTGTTAAATAAAATTAAGTCATGGACAAAATTTCCATCTGAATTAACTGTAATGGTTTCTCTAGTAATCAGATTAATTGTTTTACTTCGATATATTGCATTTATTTCATAAACACCTTGCGGTAAATTAAATGAATAATTTCCATTAATTGCAACCATGTTTTGATTTGGGGTTGAATTAATTTCAATAATAGAATATTTTAACATAGTTAAATCAGGACCATAAACATTTCCATAGATTGTAGCAGCCTGACTAAAAGAAATTAAGGCCAATAAAACTGCACAAAATAAAATTAATTTACACCTCATATTTTTCAAAATCAATAATCCTTTAAATACTTTACCTTAAAGAGGAGAATTAAAGCTTAATAAAGCATTTTAGGAGATTCTTTAGAAAGTATCTTTAAAAAGAAAAAATAGACCTGTATATTTAGTTAAATAAAAAACAAATAACTAAATTAAAAAATAAAATAAAATGGAAAATCAAAATCAGAAAAAAACAGTCTTGTTGATTGATGAAGGTCTTGGAGAATTTAAGAACGGCAAGAAATTAGCACTTGAAGGGATGTTGATAGCCATACATCGGTTAAATCCCGGATTTAGAATATTGCCCGTATCTTCAAAACAAGATTATGAAGCAATTAAGAAAAATGAAGAATATATTCAAAACCTATATATGGTTTTTATAGGTACAGCTACTGAAAGCTTTGGTGGAACATTAGAGTTAATGATTAGTTTTCCTGCCACTATTAAAATAAACCCCCTAGATTACATGGGGAGTATAACAGAATACATAAAGAGTGTAGCTTCAGGTATAAAAGCCACAAATGGTGAATCTCTAGAGATTATTCGGGGTTGATTATTTAAATATATTTATAACATTTATACTCATATAATAAATAAACATGGAGGAAACAAAATGAACAAAACAATCATGGCAATTTTGATGGTTGCTTTAATGATTGTTCCAATGATTGCATTTGTAGAAGCAGCAGGACCAGCAGTACTTGTTGGAGACCAGCCAAATGTAACTCAACCAAACACATCAGGTGTTGGTGGGGTAGGTAATGGAACAGTAAATATCTCTCAAGATAGGGATACATTAAGACAACAGATAAGAGATTGCTTAGAAGACGAAAGTTCTGATTGTTCCGCAGTTAGACAAAAAGGTAATGCATTTGCATCAGGAGTTATTGATAAATTCTGTGATAATGCAGAACAGAAAATGGAACAAATGAGAACAAGAACAGAAAATGCACAAGGTTTGACAGATGAAGAGAAAGAACTTTTCATGCAAACAATAAGAACCGAAAAAGAAAAGCTTACACAAGCTTGCAATGCATTTGAAAAAGGATCAAAAGACAATGAAGCTATTAAACAAGCTACAAAAGAGCTTAGAACAATAGCAAAAGAAACAACAGCTAAAACAATCCTAACAAGGGAAAAAATCCAAGAAAGAAGGGTTGGATTAGTTATTCAAAGAGCAGGACAATTAGAAGTAAAACTTGAACGAATCCAAACAAAATTGAATGAAGGAAATTCAACTTGTTCTGGTGAAATGGAACAACTTAGACTTCAGTTCAGAGAACAAATTAAGGAAGCAAATAGCTTACACAATGAAAGTTCTCAAGTCAGAGAAAGACTTATGAACGGAAAAGGAAGTGGAAATTTCACAAGTGATTTGAGACAATCACAAGAAAAAATGCAACAAGCTCAAACAAAACTTCAAGAAGCACACCAAACATTGAAACAGATAACTGTCCAATTAAGACAATGTGCAGCAGATATCTCTGAAGAAAATGAAACAGAAGCATAAATATAACAGGTATAAACAAAAATGAAAAACATCCACATTGCTGCAGCAATTTTAGGACTGTTAGTTATCTCCCTGTTGGTTTCAGGAGCCGGTTGTTTGAAAGAAACAGGAACAACGGCAGATGCAGAATCTCTAAGTTCTGATATGGCTGATTTAAATGATTTCAGCGCTGATTTAGAAAATTTAGATATTGGAACAATAGATGATTCAGAGCTTACAGGTTTGGAAGATTTCGCAGTTTAGATAATATAGAATTTTTATTTTTTTTCTTTTTTTCCGCTCGAAAATTAAAAATTTTCGGCGCGCCAAAAACGGAAACGTTTTTGAGCGTTTTCTTTTTTATCCCCTAACATCTACCCTATGGAAGAAAAGTTTTAAGGGTTTTGCAAATTCTTTTAATTCTTTTTCAGAATAAGAAGGTTTTTTCTCAAAAGATTTGTTGAGAGTATTTTTTGGAATGAATTTTTGCAATACAAGTTTCTTTGAACCTTTTAACCATTGACCTATTTTAATAAGATCTTCCTGATTATGAAATTCTGGGAGTACTGTTATTCTAAATTCAGAATCGATTTTTTTATTTTTCGTGTTTTTATTTATAATTTTAATACTTTCTTCAATATTTACAATATTAACTCTCGTTCGTGCTGTTTCATTATATTTTTTCTTTGTATTTTTTATATCCATTGCTACAAAATTAATTAATTTATTTTTGATTAATTTTTCAAGAAGTTTAGGATTTGTTCCGTTTGTATCTATTTTGATTAAAAATTTTGAATCTATTTCTTTTATTTTTTTTATAAATTTACTTAGGTCTTTGTAACTGTACAATAGGGGTTCTCCACCAGTGATCACAATACCATCAATAAAATTTTTTCTTTTTTCAAGATCTCTTAGAACTTCTTTTCCATCTATCAATTTTATATTTTTATGTAGAACTAGGTCTGGATTATGGCAAAAAGGACATTTAAAATTACAACCAGATAAAAAAATAATAGAGGCAATATGATTAGGATAGTCTATTAGGGTTGTTTTTTGAAAACCAGCAATCTTAAGCATTTTTAGATGGATTAATTTATTTCCTTACTGCTTCCTCTGTTGGTTTTCCTGCTGTTGCAAATTGGCTGCACATACAGGTTTTTTCATTAAATTCATTTCTATCTTTAAATTCTTCTAATTTTCCCCGATTCCAATTAATAGTTGGCCGATAATAACCAACAACCCGACTAAAGACTTCACATTTGGTTCTCATGTGATTTGGTATTTGTGTTGTTTGTATTGTATTCATTTTATTTCACCTCCGTGTGATTTTGATTATTAAATAAACTATTCCAACTTTAATTTTCCTTGATTAACTTTTTTAATTATGTCTTCATCACATATTGGGCAATATTCGTGTTCACCGTTAAGATATCCATGTGTTGGACAAACGCTAAAAGTTGGAGTTATCGTGAAATAGGGTAATCTAAAATTATATGCAATTCTTTTTACAAGTTCCTTACATATTTTAGGGTCGGAGATTTTTTCCCCCATGAATCCATGGAGTACGGTTCCCCCGGTATATCTTGTTTGTAATGAGTCTTGTAATTCAAGTGCTTCAAATATATCTCCCGTATAATTTACTGGAAGTTGTGTTGAGTTTGTATAATATGGGTCGTTTTTTCCTTGCGTAAGTATCTCTGGATATTTCTCTTTGTCTATTTTTGCTAATCTATATGATGTTCCCTCTGCAGGAGTTGCTTCTAAATTGTAGAGATGACCTGTTTCTTCTTGATATCTTTTTAAAATTTCCCGCATATAATCAAGAACCTTTTGTGCAAATTCTTTTCCTTTTTGAGTATAGATTTGGGTTTCTTTTCCAAAGAAGTTCATTAAGCATTCATTCATTCCGACAAGTCCGATTGTTGAAAAATGATGGGTTAAATTTACCAAATATCTTTTAGTATATGGCATAAAATTATCATCAATGTTTTTTTGTACTATTTTCCTTTTGATTTCTAGAGATTCTTTAGCTAAATCCATTAAATGTTTTAGTTGTTCAAAAAATTCTTCTTCTGTTTTGGATACATAACCTATTCTTGGAAGATCTATCGTAACAACACCAACAGAACCAGTTAATTCCCCACTACCAAATAATCCTCCTCCCCTGCTTTTTAATTCTCTCATATCCATCTGTAATCTGCAACACATGCTTCTAACATCTTCAGGATTTAATTCGGAATTGATAAAATTTTGAAAATAAGGTGTACCATATTTCGAAGTCATTTCAAATAATAAATTTGCATTTTCATTATTCCAATCAAAATCTCTAGTAATATTGTATGTTGGTATTGGGAAAGTAAATATTCTACCTTTAGCATCCCCTTTCATCATTGTTTCAATGAAGGCCTTATTTACCATGTCCATTTCTTTTTGACAATTCCCATAGGTGAAATCCATTTCTTTCCCACCGATAATTGCCGGTTTATTTTTCATATCTTCTGGAACAACCCAATCCAAGGTAATGTTTGAGAAAGGTGTTTGTGCTCCCCACCTTGACGGAACATTCATGTTGAATACAAATGCTTGAATACATTGATAGACCTCATCATAGGACAAATTATCTGCTTTTATGAATGGTGCTAAATATGTATCAAAGCTGGAAAATGCCTGTGCACCTGCCCATTCATTTTGTAAGGTTCCTATAAAATTTATCATTAACCAGATTACTGAATTTAAGTGTTTTGGGGGTACAGAATCTATTTTCCCAGGTACTCCATTAAATCCCTCTGTTAATAACTGCCTTAAACTCCACCCTGCACAATAACCCATTATGCCCATGCTTAAATCATGTAAATGAAAGTCCCCATTTTTATGAGCTTCTGCTATTTCTGTAGGATAAATATTATTAAGTGTGTAATTTGCAATTAATGTTCCAGAGAGATGCATTAAGAGACCTGCAGAAGAGTAACTAATATTGCTATTTTCCTTTACTCTCCAATCATCTTGGTTAAGATATTCCCCCATTACTTTGTTAATATCAAGAAGCATTGCTCTCGCGTCTCTTGTTTGTTTTCTTTGATTTCTATAAAGAATATATGCTTTCGCTGTTTTTGCATGCCCTTCTTCAATAAGGGCCTTTTCAACAAGGTCTTGAATTTCTTCAACAGTTATTATTTTATTTCCTTCCTTACTAACCCCAGTAGCTTTAGTTAGGACAATATCTGTTAATCTTTCTACTTCTGTTGTGTCATCTCCGCCAACAGCCAGAACTGCTTTTAAGATTGCATGGTGTATTTTTTCTTTGTCAAATTGAACGAGAGTTCCATCTCTTTTTTTAATTTCTTTTAATTCGTAAGAAGATGGTGTTGTCATTTTTTATTTTTTATTCTAATTAATACTATTTAAATTCTTTTATTGCATCTTTAAATTCGTCGACATCCTTGAAATCTCTGTATACAGATGCAAACCGGATATATGCAACTTTGTCTAATTTTTTTAATTTTTTCATAATCAATTCACCTATAAATTTACTAGAAATTTCATTCGTTCCTTCTTCCCTAAGTCTTGCTTCGATTTCATTAACTACTTTTTCTATTTCATCTAAACTAACCGGACGTTTCTCACATGCCCTTATTATTCCAGATTTTAATTTATCTCTGTTAAATGGTTCCCTTCTTTTGTCTTTTTTAAGAATCATGATGTTTTTGCTTTCAATTCGTTCATAAGTGGTAAATCTCTTTTTACATTTTAGACATTCACGTCTTCGTCTAGTAATAAATTCAGAACTTTCTCTCTTATCAATTACTCGCGTTTCACCTTCGCAATAAGGGCATCTCATTTTTTTGTATCTTTATAGTGATTAAACACAACCTGTAGTGTTTATTCCTCTTATTTATCCCTATAACTTGTATATAGGTATATTTTTTAAAAAAATATTCTTTTTAAACCTTTCCCAATCATTCATTTTTCCGTCGATAAAAAACCGAATACCTAAATCTTTTCTAGAACTAAAGATTTTATCGACATCAAATTCAAGAATGTTGCGTTTTTCTTTCTGAAAGATTTGAAAAAATCTTCAAAATTTGAGAATTCATTTTGCGTTTTTGCAAAATATCTTTTATTTTTTATAAATGTCTTCTTATATTTTTTCTTAAATTCACGAATAAATTTTTCATCACATTTTATAATGGGACCAGGAACAATCTGCGATTTTTCCGGATTTTTCAAGATAATGTAAATGTTTGAAATTAATGTTTCTTCATTAAACAAATTTTCTTTTTGCAATATCTTAAAACCTTTTTTCTCAAGATCTCTAAGTAAAAAATTAAAAAATTTGTTTATTTTTGCTCCAGCCACATCCAATTTATTTTTTTTAGTTTCGACACGAATTTTTATTAATTTAGCTCCAGATTTTACTTTTTTAACACGATCTTTGAGATTTTGCTCAGATTTTTCCTTGAGCATAAAATAATCTTTGTTTGGTTTTTTCTTGAATTTTTTACATACGTCAATGAATTTTTTAAATTTTTCAAAACTAAGTGCAGCAGAAACATTTCTCGTTTTATCTACTGGGTCAATTAAAATTAATGGAGAGACGAGTTTTGATTCATTTATGTTTGTCAGAATTTCATTTTTGTTTTTATAATACTTTTCGGGATCAATTACTATCTTATTTTTTTCTTTGTTCTTTTTTTCGAGCTTTATTTCAGAGAAAAAATCTATTAATTTTTTAAATGAATCAAAATAACTTGTTAAAATTTCTATAGAATATCCCGAAAACCCACTAATATAAGATTCTGCACCATAAACCCCTTGCGCATAGGAAAAGGTTTTAGTAAGAATTATCTCTTCTGGTAGTTTGGGATTAGTTTTTATTTTTTTTAATAGGTATTTCACGTGCAATGGCGAAATGTCTGTTATATTTTTTGCATCTTCTGATTTTTTTATTTCAATTATTGGAACAAGTTCTAGAATAAGATTTTCATGTTTTATCTGAAAATAATCTCTTGAACCATTTAATCTTTGATATTTTTCTCCTGTTTTCTTTAATGCTTTTTCCAAAATTTCAGATATCTGTTGTGATTTTTCTTTGAATTCTTCTGGAAAAATGATAAATAAATCTACATCATATCTTTCTTTTTTTCTTATTACAGTTCCCTTTGCTAAGGAACCACCAAGGAAAATAGAAATCTTTGAATTAATTTTTTTAAGCGGTTTTTCAATTTTTTTAGAAAATATTTTAACATGTTCTTTTAAAATATTTAATTCTGCAGGGCTTAAGCTAATGTCTGTTTTAATTTTTTCAAATAGGCCATTAACTTTTCTTGAACTTTGCATTTTCTGTAGTTGAAGTAGCTTTATTTAGCTCTTACTCTTTAAAGATTTGCTGTATGATTTGTTCTGCTCCAGCAATTTCTGGAACAATAACATAGTTTGCTCCAGCCTCTTTTAATCTTTGAGTAAGGGTCTTTTTATGTGATCTAGAATAGATCACAAGATGTGGTGCAAGTTCTCTTGCAGTTAATGTTATCAAGATATTTTTTTCTGTTTCAGGTAGTACTGCAATCAAGGCAGCTGCTTTTTTTATACCATTTTCTCTTAAGGTATCTTCTTCCATTGCATCGCCAACAATTGCTGGTTGTCCCCTTTTTCTAAGTTCATTTACCGTTTCTTCATCTCTTTCCAAGATAACATATTTCTTTTTTCTTGATTTTAACATTTCACCCACATATTCTCCAACCCTACCCCCACCACAGATGATAAAGTGAGATTCCATTTTTTTTATTGAATTAAAAAATTTAATATTCGAGATTAATTTTTCTATATCTCCTTGTAAAATTAAATCGAAAATCCACCAAAGTACCCACCATGTTACAAAAACCCCAACTAATAATAACGCGATATCAAATACTCTAAGAATTCCACTTTCACTAATGTCCCTTGCAAAAACAAGGGTTTCTATAGTCATTGTAAATGCTTCGGTAAATCCAACCCCTGCAAGTAACATAAATCCAAAAATTCCTAGAACAAATAAAAAGACTATAGCAAACCCCAATCTTTTCAATGTTTTTTCTAATTTCTGCATTCTTTCTACTTCATTTTCATGTATTGGTTGATATTTTTGAAGTCTCATTTTAATTTTTGTCTGGTTTTATTTTTATTGGATTTATTCTTTTCGCAATTTCTGCAGTATAGTTTAATTTTTCTTTATTTTCTGAATAAATATCAAACAAGGGATCATTTTTTCTTACATAATCTTTAAGATGTCTATGTAAATAAATTCCCGCTTTTTTACTTTCAGGTGCACCAGCCATTCTTCCAAGACTGGAAAATTTCTTGGAGCTAATTTCTTCTATTTTTCCATTATGTGTAGAAACAATTGTTGTTTTGAATTTAGCAAGTTCCAATTTTTTATCAATTGTTTTTAAATTTGTACCTTGGGCTTCAATTATTTTTTGAAATGCTCTGTATGCTGCCTTTGATTCTAATAAGCTTACGCAAACTTGTCTAGATTTTTCCTTGCTAATATTTGAAATTAATGAAAAAAGTTCTGTTGCAAGAAATAGAGATTTATTTTCTAAATCCAATGGAGCATTTTTCTCTCTGTTTAATACAGCCATAACATCCCTTAATTCAAGTAGGGGGCCAATACCGTTTCCGATAGGTTCATCACCTTTTGTTAAAACAACTTTCAAATTTAATTTAAAGGCTTTTGCAACATGTTCAAATTTTTCCCTAAGTTTTTTTGCATCTATTTCATTTATTATTTTAGAAGAAGCACCAAATGGAATATCTATAAGAATATGGGTTGAACCGACAGATATTTTTTTTGCAAGTATTGAAGCTATCAATTGTGATTCTGGATCAAGACTAAGAAGTCTTTCAACCTGTATTATTTTGTCATCTGCAGGTGCTAATCCAATTGCTCCCCCCCAAACAAGGCAGGCATTCGCTCTTTCAAGAATTTCTTTTATTTGGCCAGTCGAAAACTCCACATTTGTAATAGTTTCCATAACATCTGCAGTTCCTGCTGCGCTACTTATTGCACGAGAAGAAGTTTTTGGCATAACTGCTTTTAATTTATATTTCTCGATTGCAGCAGCAATTATTGAAGTGACAATAGGTGTGGTTCTGTTTCCAGCTAATCCACCGATACAGTGCTTATCTGCGATTATTTTTTTATGATCAAAATTCAATATTTTTCCTGCTTGTATAATTGCCCTAGTTAAATCAATGGTTTCATTAATAGACATTTTTCTCAAATAAACAGCAGAAACAAAATAAGCGATTTCAGCTTCACTTAATTTATTTTCAACAATATCTGAAATGATAGCAAAAATTTCAGTATAATTTAATTCTTTTCCATTTAATTTTTTAATAATATAATTAACGCTGAGGGGTTTTTGTGCGGCGCTAACTTCTACAATTTCTCCTTTTTTTACTTTTAAAATTTCTAGAATTTCTTTAGAAGCTATAACCACACCATGATCTGTTAAAT
Organism: Candidatus Pacearchaeota archaeon; assembly: GCA_018304245.1. Lineage (GTDB taxonomy): Archaea > Nanobdellota > Nanobdellia > Pacearchaeales > UBA284 > UBA284. Next base: position 10,543 of record JAGVWO010000006.1, on the reverse strand, counting down.
TTGTAGAAATATCAACAATTGCGACAACACTTTTTTTGAAATTAACCTTTTTTATAGAGACCCTTTCATTTACATGAACATTAAGTTCCTTTGCAGATTGTTCATTTAAAATTGCGACTGGTCTACCGGTAGTTAAATTTAATTCATGAACTTTTAAAAACATATTTTATCACCTCTTGTTTATCCTTTTGCCTTTTTGTATTCTAAATAAATCTCTGAATTTCTTTTGTTCTATATAATTCTAGGAATATTAAAAATAATTCTAATACAATTGGACCGATTATTAAACCAATTGGACCGAGTAAAACTAATCCACCAAGGATTCCGACTAAAACTGCAATTTGATTTACCCTTGCTCTTTTTCCGATAATATATGGTCTTAATATGTTATCTATTGTACTAACAAAAATAAATCCAAATGCAAGAAGTAAGATGGCATTTAATGGATTGGTTGCAAACATTGTTAAACCAACTGGAAACCAGATTACCCATGGTCCGAGATAAGGAATCATCGAAAAGAAGATTGCTAAAACGGTAAAGAATAAGGGTGATGGGGCTCCGAACACATAAAAGCCTATACCTGCACAAATTCCCTGTATTAATCCAACTAAGAAATGTCCATAAATTGTTGCAGAAGCAACTTCCCTCGACCTTTTTATGAATCTTTCATTAATTTCTTTATCAAATGGAAGAACATTTTTCATATAGTCTATGGTATTTTCAGATTCTTTTAATGCAAAATAAGCGACAAAGAATGCAACAAACAACATTAATAATATTTCTGCTCCATTTGTTAAAACTTGCCCCATGGTTGTAACGAAAGAATTTGTTAAACCTGTAACGCTATTTTGAATAGATGCTATAATTTCATTAGTTAATTGAGGAGTATCTGGAAATAATTTTGGTAGGAAACTATTGAGCAATCCCGAAAAATCCATTTGTTGAATATTCATATATAAACTAAAAGCTTCTTTTATGGTAATTTGGGCAGCAAAATAAATCATTAAACCAACACTCACAACAGACAATATACAAATTCCAAAGGCACTTACTGATTTATTTTTTATTAACTTATTTAATTGATTATATGGCCAATGCAGTAAATAAGCTAGAACAATACCCCCCAATATTGCGGCCAAGAAGGGTTTTATTATAAAGAATGAAAGAATTAATAATCCCAAGAACATAATTACTGCAAGGATTATTCTTGATAACTCCTTTTTACTTTCTTCTTCTTTAGTCGGCATTTTTAATAATATAACGTCCTCTTTTTTCAGATATAGTCAAGCAAAAATCTTTTATAAATGTTTCTTGAAGACAATCTTTTTATATTGGAAAGCTAAAGATATTTCATGAGAAAAGCAGCATATTCTGGAAAATTTTATGAAGCAAACCCAAATAAATTAAAATCACAGATAGAAAGTTGTTTTTATAATAAATTTGGTCCATTAGAATTTCCTAAATTTATTGCAAACAAAAAGGAGAAAATTTATGGGGCAGTTTGTCCGCATGCAGGATATGTTTTTTCAGGACCATGTACAGCTTACTTTTATAAGGAATTAATGGAATCAAATAAAAATCTTCTTCCAAATATTTTTATTGTTCTTGGAACAAATCATACTGGAAAAAACAATCTTGATTTTTCTATTTCGGCAGAAGATTTTGAAACACCATTAGGGATAATGGGAAATGCATTGGATTTAACTGGGAAAATTATTGCAAATAAAGGCCTTGGGGTTTTAGCAGGAAAGGATGAAGCACCCCATGTTGATGAACATAGTATCGAGGTACAACTTCCATTTATCCAACACATGTATAGTCAAGTCAATAAGACAGCCAAGATTGTTCCAATTATTGTTTCTTGTAATGATTTAGAAAAAATAAACACTTTTGCATTAGAATTAGCTAAAATAATAAAAGAATATGAAAAAGAAACAAAGAACCATGTAGTGGTTCTTGCATCAAGTGACATGACCCATTATGGTTTAGCATATGGTTTCTTACCTTTTTCTCCAAGTTATGCAAAAGAACATTTAAGAGAATTTGATAAAAAAATAATAAGAGAGATTTTGAAGGGAGATATAAAGGGATTCTACGAAGAAGCACAAAAGAGCACAATTTGTGGAATGTTTCCAATAATTACATTAATGGCTACTGTTAGAAAACTCGGAGCAAGGAAAGGTTTCTTGTTAAAATATTATAATTCCGGAGATGTTAGTAAAGACTACAGCTCTGCTGTAGGCTATGCAAGCATTGTGTTTAAATAGGAAGAAAGCATTACCCCCACAATTGATTCAAAAAAGCAAAATTTAAATAGTTTGTGGGGGTAAGATATCTATGAAAATAATTACAAGAAAAAAGGGAAATCAAAAATATTTTTATTTAAGGCATTCAATTAGGCAAGGCCCTAAAATTATAAATGAAGAGATTTATCTTGGAAAGAAAATTCCAAAGAATATTGAATTAATCAAACAAAAACTGAAAGCTAATGCAAAAAAAGAAATGTATAAGAAATTAGAGAAGATTAAAAATCATTTTCAAGAAGAATGGAAACGTTATCCTGAATCAATGAAGAAAAAAGAAATGGAAGAAATTGCAATTTCATTTACATACAATACAAATGCAATAGAAGGTTCAACAATAACCTTGGAAGAAGTAAGGGAAATAACTCAGGAAAATTTGTCTCCAAATAAGTCCATAAGAGATGTAAAAGAAACAGAGGCTCATTACAAAACATTTCTTCGAATGATAAATAAAAAAGAAAAAATTTCAAATAAATTACTTTTAAGATGGCATAAAGAAATTTTCAATGAAACAAAAGAAGATATTTCAGGAAAATTTCGGGATTACTTTGTTAGAGTTGGGAATTATATTGCTCCAGATTGGCAAGATCTTCCAAAATTGATGAGGGAATTCATAAACTTTACAAATGAAACCATATTAAACCCTGTTGAATTGGCTGCGAGAATTCATTACAGATTTGAAAAAATTCACCCCTTTGGAGATGGAAATGGTAGAATTGGAAGATTATTGATGAATTGGGTATTGTGGTATAATGGATATCCTATGTTAATTATAGAATACAAAAAAAGAAAATCATATTATCGAGCATTACAAAAAATTGAAGATGATTTTGTCAGTTATTTTCTAAGGAGATATTTTTTCATTAATAAAAATAGATTAAAGCAAATAATCAATAAAAAATAAATTCGGATAATTTATTATTTCAAAAGTTTTTCTAAATTTTCACCCATTTTTCTCCCCCCTCTTGAATCATTTTTTCATTTAGATTTTCATCAAGAATCTTAATTTTCATTTCTATAATTGTATTTGGTTTTAACTGATTTTGAAGGATTTTTGGAATGATAATTATTGCTTGATTCCCATGCTTTGCAATTTTCTTTGTTAATGTAAATCTATTTGTCATTTTTATATGGTTTAAAATTTGATTTATTAATTACTGTAGAAATTTTTTCAGCATATTGGTTCAGTGAAGTTATTGACCAATCTCTCAAAAAAAGATAATTTTCTGATTTACCAATTAAGAAAGATAAGTTTTCAAAATCCATTTCCCTTGAATTTTCTTTACCAATTAAAAGTAAATATATATCTTCAGAACTTTGACAAATGGAACTTAAATGTTTCTTGTTTGCTACTGGAAGAACCCTAAATTGTCCTGGGAAGTAATCCTGTATTTTGTTGGATAATTCTCTAGCTTGATCTTTTGTTAAATAATTAAGTGCGAGGTCCAAAATTACCACGTTTTTTCTTTGGGGTGTTTTTTCTTGATTCATTTTATACCTAAATTATACATAACCTATACTTTTTTTTAAACCGAATAACCTTATAAAGGTTTTGTTTTTATTGTATCTTATTAGTAGTAACATAATCAAAAGGTTTATAAGTAAAGATTTCTTAAAGAATGTATTAATAAAATGATAACCTGGGAAAAAATATTTGGAAAAAAAGAAAAAAAAGGAAATGAAGGAAGAAAAGAACTTTCAGAAATGCCAGCGGTAATGCCAAACCTTGGGGGAGAATCCCTTGCTATTTATAATACCTTAATTAGGGGATTAGATGAGATGAAAAAAGAAGGTATCACAAGATTATATGTATATTCTGAAGAAATTGAACCTGATAAAGGTGCATTTGGCAATTGGATTGATATAAGTGATACTGTTTATTATCCATATAAGATGTTAGACCCAAGAGAACAGGAATTAATTCTTGCTAAAAAACATTATGCTATCGGTCATTTAATCAGTGATAAAATTGCAATAGATGAAAAACATGGTTTAAAGAGGGTTAGTTATCCAGGATATGGTTTTGAAGTTTTTAATAGAACACACATTAATCCCATGTTATGTAAAATGAAAGATGATGGAGAAACCATAAATAGAATGGAATATTACAGAAAGAATTGTTTCTATAACCAAGAACAAATGAAATTAATAGCAGAACAAATGGGAAAAACTAAAATAACTGCTAAAGAAATTGAAGAAATGATAAATCAAGGGATTAAAAATTATAATGTGACTACACAAATTTTAATGGAAGAAGCAGGAGTACATGGATCTTTAAGTAAATTAGAACAAAGGGTTCATCTTAATCAAACAGAAGAAATTTTAGCAAAAACAAGAGAACAAATTAAATTAATAGAAACAAAAAAATAAAAATGGAACAAACAAAAATAACCTTAGAAAACATAAAAGAAGCAAGAAGCGAGTTAAGTCTATTGGAAAATGAAGTTAAAATTAAGGGAAAAGATTGCCCAATTAAATTACAAGAAAAATATCAAACTGCTACCCAAATATTTTATCAAATGAAACAATTTTATAATCTTCAAAATAGGGATGAAAAACCCCTTTGGCATCCAAGAAGATACAATATTGCACATGCATAAGAGAATAAAAATAACAATAGAATACAAAAATGACATTCAAAACACTTGAACAAAGAAATGCTGGAAAAAAACAAAAAAGAAGTAAACTTGTAACAAAGGTTGCAGGAACAGTTGTCGGCTTGGGATTATTAACTCTTTTAGGCTTGGGGGTTGCAGGATGCGAGTATGTAAGAAGGAACAATACAGAAGCCGCAAATTTTATTGAATCAAAATATTCTATTCGATTAGATAGTGCAGTTGAATATCTGGATAAAGGAGATACTGTTAAAGCAAGAAATATTGCAATTAGAACATTAAATGATATTCGTTCCGAGAAGAAAAATTACGATGTTGGGTTTGGGGGATATGATGGAGAACTCCCAAATTTAGAAGCAGATTTATCAGAAATAATCTCTTATAAATAATTTTTATTTTAAATATTTAGTATTAGTTTTTATATTTCTATTCTTTCCGAAGTTTTTTAAATCTGGGTTAGTTCTTTTATTAAAGGAATATGGCAATCAGACAACCAATTGTAACAGTGGCAGGGCATGTAGATCATGGAAAGACGAATTTGTTAGATACAATCAGGGGAACATGTATTGCAAGAAAAGAAGCAGGATTAATTACTCAGAAAATTTCATTTACAAACCTCACAAAAGAATCTATTCAGGAAAAATGTGACAAAATATTAACCCAATTTAAAATTCCTTTAGAAATTCCGGGATTTGTTTTTATTGATACACCAGGTCACGCAGCATTTTCAAATTTACGTAAAAGAGGCGGAGCATTAGCAAATCTCGCAATCCTCGTTGTTGATATTAATGAGGGATTAAAAGAACAGACCCGTGAAAGTATTGAAGTTCTTAAATCAAATAAGGTTCCATTTATTGTTGCATTAAATAAAGTAGATTCAGTTCCTGGTTGGAAAAGAATTGTTCCAACAGTTATGGAAAATATAGATAAACAAGCCCAATTCACAAAGACAGAATTTGAAAAGAAACTTTATGCATTAATTTCAAGTTTGTCAATGTATGGTTTTGATTCTGATTTATTTTTTAGAATTTCAAAATTTGAGAAACAATTAGCCCTTGTTCCTTGTTCTGCAAAAACAGGGGAAGGAATCCCGGAACTAATTTCAATGCTTGTTGGATTAAGCCAGAGATTTTTGAAAGATGAATTAAAATTAGGAGAAGAAACAAGAGGAACAATTTTAGAAGTACAAAAAGAAAAAGGATTGACGACTGTTGAAGCCATAATTTATGATGGGACCTTGAAAAAAACAGATACGATTGTTTTAGCCAGTTTTGATAAACCAGTTGTATTAAAAATGAGGGCATTATTTGAAGCACTTCCCTTATGTCAAGGATTTAAGGCAAGAAATTCAGTTACAGCAGCATCAGGGGTACAATTACATTTTCCAAATGAATTTGTTGATAGGATTCTTCCAGGTATGCCGTTTATAACTGTGAAAGATACAAAACCAGAAACAATCAAGAAAGCAGAAGCAGAAATTCAGCAAAATATTCAAGGATTAGTTGAAACAAATGAAGAAGGGGTAATAGTAAAAGCAGATTCTCTTGGTTCATTAGAAGCCCTAATGTTTTTGCTTAAGAAATCTAAAATTAACGCAAAAAAAGCTGGAATCGGAAATATTAATCGAATGGATCTTGCATTAGCTAAATCAAATATCGAAAAAGAACCTCTGAATGCAGTTATTTTAGGATTTAATGTTAAACCAGATAAGGAATTAGAAAATCTTCAGGATGAAAAAATAAAAATAATAACCTCTGAAGTTGTTTACAAAATTATAGAAGATCTTGAGAAATGGAGAAAAGAAAGGGAACTTGAATTACAAAGAGAAGCACTTAAAGATTTAACTTGGCCTGCAAAAATAAAATTATTGAATAATTCATGTTTTCATGATGCAAAACCGGCAATTTTTGGAGTAAATATTGTTGCAGGAATTTTGAAAAAAGGAAATAAATTAATGGATAGCGAGGGAGAAGATGTCGATCATGTTAAGGAGATACAATATGGGTCTAAGGGAATGGATAAAGCAGAAGCAGGAAAAGATGTTGCAATAAGCCTCCCCGGTACAATATATTCTAGACAGCTTAAACCAGAAATGATTTTATATTCTAATTTGAACGAACAAGAATTTTTAAAATTAAAAGAAAATAAAAAATATTTATCACAACAAGAAATTTCCTTACTTCAGGAAATAGCAACAATCAAGAGAAAAACAAAAGCCACTTGGGGTGTTTAATTTATTTTATTAATTTAGGAAAAATCTTTAAATGCAATTTTCTTAGAAAAATATGAAAAGGAGTGTTTTGGCAATACTTTTTGTATTATTTTTAGTTCTTAATCTTAATTTAGCATTGGCAAAAACAACATGTGAGGTAAAGGATTGCAAAATTACAATTACAGTAAATCTTGCTTTTGCTGGAGCAACAGATGCTCAAATAAATTCATGGAGTCAGGAAATAAATAATGTTTGGAATGGAAACGGACAAATAACAGGTAACTGTAAATGTCCAGTTATTTTTAAAGTAAATACCACAAAAGTTGCTAACTGCACACCGATTCCTGTAGGATATCATTGTGTTCAAGTATTACCTTGGAATGGGACAGATGCTAGTTTACCCCATTTACCGGCTGGTATAGATAAAGGGAAGGCAGTCGTTGGTTATATGGGGAAAACAACACAAAGTCCATCTGTAGGTGGCGCAAGTTTAGATGGGGAATGGTCAACTGCGACAAGTAGACCTATTGATCCAAATGATCCAAATAAAGGAAATTATAATGATGCTGCTCATGAAGTTGGACATATGTTAGGATTAGCAGATGGTTCAGGAGGCTTAATGAATTTTACAAATGGAAATGATTCAAAGCCAACACAACAACAAATTGATGATGCAGTAAATAATGTTTGTGGATTAAACGCATGCCCAGATAAATGTTGCTGTGGAAACGGACAAATAGATGGAAATAAGGGAGAACAATGTGATCCAAAAGCAAACCCACAAGGATGTTCTCAAGGAAATTTATGCTGTCCAATTTGTTGTAAATGCGACATGTTAAATAATTCAACAATAAATCCTGCAGATGTACCTTTTAGTTTATTTGCAAATGAAAGAATTAATTTTTATTCAAATAATGAACCATATATTTACTTAATAACCTCAAATAATCAAATAATAGATACTGGAAGGGGAAAAATCGAAAGACCAACATTAAATCTTTTTTCAGATGTTGAAACAATCAACGCAATCCATGATGGGGAAATTTCTTTTATACAAGCAATGGATGAAAATAAGATAAGATACGAAGGAGAAGGATTTTTTAATCAAATAAAATTTGGAATAGCTTCTTTTTTAATTGATATTTTTACATAAATAACTAATCATCAAAGCCAAATCTATTTCTTTTAGATTCGTCAGGACCTAAGCTTAAGTCCCTTATAGCTGCTGAAATAAAAAACATTGATTCGGCGCTTAAATCTCTACTATCTATTATTTGTATTATTTTATTAATATTTTCTTGATATTTCTGGCTCGAATCTAATCTTGTTAATTGAAGTTTTAGTTTTAGATAATTAAGAATATCTTCATCTTTTTTAAAAGCAATAGCCCCGGTCATTTGTTCAACTAAATGACATACTCGAGCATATTTATCTCTCTCTTGAGAATTTAGACCATATAAAAAAGAATCATTATTGTCATTATTCTGGAATCTTACAGGATTTTTAAAAAAAGATTCTTGTTTTTGCAAAATATTTTTGGTGTATTTTTCTTGATATTCTAATAATCCATCCATTATAGCAAATTCACAATCTTTTTCTGTTTTATATTCGCCTAAATCAATAATATCTATTCCTTGAACATCCTTTTCTTTTGAATAATCTATTGAAGTCGTATAAAATTGGCAAAAATGATTTTCTATATATTCTTTATCTGCAGATTTGATAATTTTTTCCAATTCGTCAAATTTTTCTTTTCCAGCTTTTTTAACATAATTCTCCTTACTATTTGTTGCATAAAAAGAAACGATTTCTTTTTCTTTGTTTTTTTCTTTTAAAGAACAGAGAAAAATAACATCACCTGTAAAATTATTTTCATCCCCTTGAATAATTCTCTCGAATAAACTTTTAGCCATTTTGTATTCAGAAAAAAAGCATATTTAAGTTTTTGGTTTATCTTTTGCCTATCTCATTAGGGTTTTAACAGCCCATCTCACAAACCCCTCTTTTTGATGATATCCCCCCTTAAATCTGAGAACCGTCAGGCCACTATTTTTTCCTGGTCTTAAATCTAAGACATAGCCATTAAGAATAACTTTTTTCTTATTAAGAAATTTTTTTATTGTTGGTGAAACAACCATTCCGAAAGAATAATCTTCATTATATTTTTTTTCAATATCTATCTTAACAATAGAATTACGTTGTCCAGAGGCGTATTCTTTTACTATATCTGTTATTTCATGAGTGTAGAAACCCATGGCATTTGTAATTAATTCTTCATCTTTACTGAGCCATGCTATGTGCATAGTGTCATAGATTAATTCGTCTTCTAATTTTCCTTTCATCGTAGTAATTTCTTTCAAATAACTTTTATAAATTTATGGTTTAACTATCGAATAAGGTAGACGTAATATTTAAAAACCAGAAAAAAGGTGAATTATTATGCCATTCAAATTAAATATGAGTGAAAAAGGTAAGACCTATAAGGTTGAATCTAGTTCTGAATCTTTTATTGGTAAAAAAATTGGAGAAAAAATTTCTGGAAAGGAATTAGATGTATCTGAATTAAGCGATTTTGAATTTGAAATTACTGGTGCAAGCGACAAATCTGGTTTTCCGGCAATAAAAAATGTCGAAGGTGTTGGATTAAAAAGAAAACTTATGACTTATGGGAAGGGCATGAAAAAAAGATCAAAAAGAGAAGGTAAAAAGAAAAGAGCAGAATTTAAACCAAATGGATTAAGATTAAGGAAAACCGTTCATGGTAATACACTTACAGAAAATATTATTCAAATTAATTTAAAGGTTATAAAAGAAGGAAGTAAACCTTTATCTGAAATTTACAAAAAAGAAGAGAAAAAAGCAGAAGGCGAACAATCAGCAACAGCTTAAATAGTTTAAATTCTTTATATTCACATAAAAATGGAGGGTGAACAATTTTTAACATTCCTAGAAAGCATTCAGCAATTAATCCCCCCATATTATCGCGTTTTTGATTCTTTGATTTTTTTCACAATTTTAATTTTAATTTATTCTATTTTTGTATTTTATTTCTATAAGTTTTTAGCAAAGAAAAATATTCTTGGGTTAGATTTAAGCCAATATAATATTTATAAAAAATCACGTTTCTATAAATTACTGGCAAGTGTTTTATATTTTGTAGAATATATTCTTCTTTTACCTTTGTTAAGTTTGATATGGTTTGCATTTTTATCAATTTTTTTAATCATTTTATCAAAATCACCAAGTATTACAACAATCTTAACAATTTCTGCTTCATTGGTCGGGGCAGTTAGAATAACAGCATATCTCAGTGAAGATCTTTCAAAAGATTTAGCTAAAATGCTTCCGTTTGTTTTGCTTGCCTTTTTCTTAGTTGGTGAGACTTTTTTCGATCCAAGTTTGATAATACAGAG
>JAGVWO010000030.1 GCA_018304245.1 Candidatus Pacearchaeota archaeon | reverse complement strand
TATATTTAAATACTTATCGTTCAGTGACACTAGAAAACCGAGAAAAAAGAAAGAAGAACACCATATCTTGTATTAGTGTCTATTAATCTATTATTGGATTATGTTTATAATAACCTTAGGGCTGCTTCAAATGCAATAACTAAGACTATTAAAACGATTACGGTTTCTGGTTTAATCTTAATACCCTTAGAACCTTCTTCACTATATCTCATTAACCCGCCGCCACCCATTGGAAGCGAGATCTTATCATCTGCCATGTTTATTTTTAGAGTTTATGGTATTTAAATTTTTTTAGATAGAAAATAAGGGATGTAGTCGGGCTGTAAGCCGCTTTCTGTAAACCATCATCTAAAGATGAAGTGATTTTACTGCATTTGACTAAGCGTATTTAAACTTGCACCAATCGATATGGCAATCTTTTCAGACTCCAAAATTTTATCTCAAATTTCGGCGTTTCATCAAATTTTCCGTTTCTTAGTTCCTCGCATGATTCATTACTCGACGGAAACTGTGTCGTTTCTGTTCCAGGGATATGCCTTACAGCATGCTTCTTGCGAAGCCAATTCCACATTTGTGGTTTGCTCATAAATTTGAGCAAAGGTGAGCGGACCTTCCCCAATTGTAAGCCTAAGCATTCTTTTGGAATGTTTTTGTATCTTCTTACAACCGATAGCAGTCGCCCGGCTACAATTCAAGAAACCAAAAATCATATTTAAAGCTTTTGAATTGATAAAATTATATTGCCCTTCCAATTAAGAATATTATTAAAATTCCAATAGCATGCAAAACATAAGTCATTATAGAGAAAACTTTCACAGAAAGTTTATTATACGTTGCAAGAATTGTGACACCAATTTCATCAGGTAAGGGAGATGCTAGCATAATATCTGCGAAGATTACGAGTAAATAATGTTTTATTTTTTCAGGAATTTTTTTCCTAATCCATTTTATGACTTTTTCTCTTTCAAAACAGGCAATTTCTTTTTTAAAGGAAAATCGAATAAAATGGAAAATAACCAAATCTCCGATAAGGGCTCCTAACCCCCCGATAAGAGATGCAAACAAAATATTTTGCGATTTTGCTAATATCAAGAGGAAGGCAGTTGCAGGAGCTGCAGTAAACCCCCATGAAAGAAAAATTCCGCTTACAAATGTTCCAAAGTATCCTGAATGAAGAACCAGGGAATCTATAAATGGAATATTTCTTTCTTTAAAGATAATAAATGCTAAAACAATTGTTAAAATCAAAATAAAAAATTTAGGATATTTAAAATCAAATAAAATATGCGGTCTTCGTATTTTTTTTAGTGCCTTATGTTCAATAGAGTTTTTTATCATTCTTTTTTCCACAATCTACTTAATTTTTATGCTTCCTTCTTGCCAATTTTTAATTATAAATCTGGCTGTTCTATCTGTATTAACTTCTCCTTTCTTTTTCATGAATTTTTTCTTTCTCCCTATTTCTTCAAGCAAAATGTTAATATCATTTTCAGATTTTATTTTGTAAAATTTTTCAATAACACCGGGATGTTTTTCCATTAAATAGGCAACAACATCTTCTGGATCTCTAATATTATCATAACCTCTTGCTCCAACTTGTACTTGCATGGCTAATGATTTTTTATCTTCATTTGAATATTCTCTTTCAGAAATTATTCCAGGAGTATCAAGTAAGACAACATCTTTTCCTAGAGCAACTTTTTGTCTCGCTCGTGTGAAACCCGCTTCTTTTGAAATTTTTGAAGCACCCCTTCTACTTAGCGCATTTATCAAAGAAGATTTTCCAGTATTTGGATAGCCAACTATACCGACAACAACTTTTTCATTTTCGAATTTGAATTTTTTTGCCTCGATAATTATTTTATTTCTTAAATCGTCTATCCCTATTTTTCTAGTTACTGAAATAAGCGCGTATGGTTTTAAATGTTGAATTTCATTTCTCTTTTTTAAGGCACTCAAATCGATTAAATCAATTTTATTTAAAACATAAATTAATTTTTTCTTTTTTTCAAGAATCATTTTTTCATAATCTAAATTTCTAGTCTCATCAATAAATCTTGCATCTAAGACTTCGAGAATTATATTTGATTCATCTATGACTGCTTCAGTTATTTCTGGAATCTTTTTTTTATTTAAAGCTTTTAGATGTAGGATTTCAAGATTAATCCTTACAGGTCTGCTCCAAGACATTTTTTCGCCCATTTTAGTGTATTAACTCCTGACTATTGAAATAATTAATATAATTTAATTTTTTTCCTTTAAATCTTATTTTAGAGATATGGCAATTATGGTATGAAAAAGCATTCCCTTTTTTTATACCAATTTTTAGTTTATTTCCCAATATTGATTTTATGATTCTCCCATGAGCAACAATTATTATAACTTTTCCTTTTTCTTTATCTAGAATTTCATCAAGCTTTTTTATAGCTCTTTTAAATTTTAGGTGTGCCCTTAGATATTTTAGGCTAATTTTATGGCCCTTTTCTAAAATTCTATCAACTTCTGAAAAATCATGAATTATCTTTATTTTTTTATTAATTTTTTTAGACATAATTTCTGCTGTTTGAACAGCTCTTTTCATATCACTTGAATAGATTGCATCAATTTCTCTTTTTATCTTTGAAAACTTATTTGCAACATCTTTCGCTTGCTGGAATCCTTTTTCAGTTAAGCCAGGACCAGGACGAATTAAATCATTTTCATCTAAGTTCCCCCTATCTCCATGTCTCACAAAAAAGACAATAGTTTTCCCTTTCTCATATTCTGTTGGATTTTTTAGTACCACATATAAACAAAGAAAAAGAAGTATAAAAAGTTAATTAAAATAAACGCCCAGACGAACCGAAAACGCTCAAAAATCTTTAGATTTTTGGCGCACAAAAATTTATTAAATTTTTAGTGTTTCTCTGAAATTTTCTAGTGAATCGAAGATTCCTCGTCCAATCAATCTTCGATTAATTCACGCCCAGACGAGGAATCGAACCTCGAGATCCTTGCGGAAACTGGTTCTCAAGACCAGCGCATTACCATTGTGCCATCTGGGCAAATATTATACAATTTAGAATGAAAAATTACTTTTAAATTATTCGATTAGAATTAATTCCCTACAATCAAGTCGCCTTCAGAAGCATTTAATGCCTGGGACAGATTAAGTTGAGAATCATCTGGTTTTGGTGGCATTGTTTCATTTTTTTGAGTTTGATTATTTTCTATTGGTTTCTGAAATTGCATAACATAAATCAAATCAAGAATAAAAGATTCAACAGCCTTTGTGCTTTCACAATTTTTTGCTTGAATAATATAACAATTTTCTTTTTCCCCTAATTCAGGAACAGAGAAATCATTGAACACGCTTTGTTTTTCATAACCTGTATCAAGAATTACAATTGAATAGGATTTTGAGTTAGAACAATTCCTTACCAGTTCATTAAGTTCTTTTATTGTAAGGTTTCCGCTAATATTCATATCTTGGCTAGCTCTTGCATAGTCTGTTAATGCACCTTTTGTTTGAGAACCAAGTGCGGTGAAAAATTCCCCTAATTTATATCCTGCTAGTGCTGTTCCATTGCAATCCAGGGTCGAATTTGTTAAAGCAATATAAGATTTTGGAAGAACCCTTTTAGTTAAATTTTTCTCATTATTTAATTTTCGAGGATCATTATATAATTTTAATTCAAAATATCTTGTTTGCCCGTCTTTTCCAGTAATTGCAAGACTTGTAATATACATATCTAGGTTTCCGAATTTTGTCTTTTTAAATTCCATCCCCTGATGGGTAAATATATTTCCAGAAACTTTGTTGTAAACATTATCCCAAGTATCAGAGATTTGATCTTTGAATATTAACCCTAAGACAGTTAATGTTAGAACCGCAATTAATACAATTAGAAAAATAATCAATGGTTTGTTCTTGTTTTTTGCCATATTAAGTGAGAAGATTTTTAATTTATAAACTTAATTGTGATAGAAAGAGAGAATAGTTATCCACGAATTTCTTCAGCATTTATCTGTTTTCCTTCAATTGTTGTGAAGTGAACCATAACAGAATAAATCGTATGGTCTATTTTATCTGTTTCAAATTTTGTAGAATATAATAAAACTGTTTTGTCTACTGTTCCGAATTTTCTTTTTAATACTTGAAATTCAGAAGCTTTTACCTCAATATCATTTGTTTTTCTTATTTCGCTTCCATCTTTGATTATTGAGAATGAAACCTTTCCATCTGCGGCAATTATTTCATTTTGTGCATTTTTTAAGGTAAACCACACATAATATCCATCCATGATTTCATCTCCATTCCAATTAGCTAACTCTGTATCTACTTCTCCGATTGTTGTTGGTGTCTCTATTTTTGGGGTTGTTGTTGCATCTGGTGTAGGATTATCTGCATTTCCTTGGGTTTGTGGTGTTGTTTGTTCGCAACCGCTAAATAGAATTAAACTAATTAATAAGAATGCAAATAAAAAGCCAAATATTTTTTTCATTTTAATAGATTTTATAGGATTTTTGTATTTTTAAACATTTAGAAAATCTTAAGAAATTATTCCATATGCTTCAAATAAGATTCTGTCAGCAGTCTTTAGTAAATCAGCACCATCTCCGGATACTGTCAAGCAATTATTTTTGTAATCTATAATTGCAGTAGAATTTGTTATTTCTGTTATTTGAATGATCATTGAATTTTGGTTTGCATCATCACAGCTTTTTATTGGAAGATTTGAACAGAAGGTTGTATTTTCATTTTCAAGAGCACAGGCAAGTTGTGACCTTGTGAAATATCCTTCAAAATCAGAGTAGATTTTTGACACAGCATTCCTTTCACGATTTGTATTATTTGTAACAAAATAAATTGTTTTTCCTTCAAAATCACTTAATAATAATGTACCAGTCATGGAGATATTTTCAATATCTTGTGGTAGGTAAAAAGAATTAATTGTTGTTTCAGAACCGGAAATTTTTATTTTAGTCTGCCAATTTTCACCATTTGTTATAAATTCATAGGTCTTGTATTTTGTTTTTTGAGATTCTGTAAAAGACCCATCAAAAAAAGCATATCCTACTGTTGAGAAAACCATTAATCCAATCATAATTATCCCCATGATTATAAGATTTTTCTTTTGTTTTTCTTTCTGTGTTTCTTCTCTCTTCAATGGTCTAATTTTCATATTAATAAGAATAAAAATACACTTATAAATCTTTTTTAAGAACTTATGGAGATTTAATGAATTTCTCCTTGTTTTATTTTTGGAAGTTTTTCTAAATTAATACGGGCTTTTCCACCGTGCGAATCATAACCATTTTCACCACACCGCTCAAATTTAGGACTTGTTATTGTTACAACTTCTTCACCGAATCGACCAACCCAAAATTCATAGGTTTGATTTACACTAGCCATGGCTGGAATATATTCTACTCCTTTCGGTTTTTCTGGGCCCTCTGCCTTACCTATTCCATCAAGATATATTTCAGAAAGATTTAATGCAAATCTTCCTGTGCAAACACTTCTTATTGTTAAATCAACATAAAGCTTGTAATCTTCACATTTCGTACGAGCATAATGTCTAGTTTCTTTAACTAACTTATAGTCTCTGACCATTAATTCTAAGTCTCCAGCATTTACCCATTCTCTTCTCGAACCATAACTATCTGTGGTGTATTTTGAATCTATTTGTTTTCCATTCATTAATTCTTCTTGTATTTGATCAAGTTTTTTTTCATATGCGATATCTGATTCACTTTTTGTTAAATTTACAAACTGAGTATTATCTTTTGGAAAAATTGTGCTACCTTCAAACCCAATTTTTTCGGCATTTCCCGCAACTAAGAGATTACCTATTTTCCAAAAAGACCAGTTCATGGTTTCGCTTGGATTTTTTAATTTGCTTAAATCTAATTTTATAGATTCCCAATATCTTCCGGATTTGTTTAAATCAAAGCAAACTCGCGTGTAAATTCCTTGCGGACTTAAATAATATGTATCTGGGGAAAATATTGCAAATTTATCTTCTAAATGTCCATATTGCAAATTTAAGTTATCTCTTGAATCAAAAGCCCGTACTTGAGAAAACAATCTGGAAGATAGTATTTCATTTTCTTCAAATTGGATTTCTTCGGGTGTTTTTTGCTCTGTCTTATTTATTTTGTTTTGTGGTTGATAGCTTTTTACACCCTTCATTAGATTTTGAATATTTGGATTATTACTATAAGTAAAATATCCCAGAACACCAAGTCCAAGAAGTACCAAGGGCCATATCTTAAAACCCCTTTTATTTTCTGTTTGATTTATTGGTTGAGAATAATCTTGAGATGAACCTGGTTGAGAATTTACCATTAACATTTCTTTTGCTCCTTCTGGTGTTATTTTTCCTTCTTCCAAAAGCTTCATTACTTTTTGATCAAGATTATTTCCCTTAGTCATTTTATTTTCTCCAGACTTTTTAGAATTTAATTAATAATAAATCTTTCTGTTTGAAAGAGTTAATGTTGAGGATAATAGTTAATTAGATTTAATTCTTGTAGCGTTTATCAAAACGCGAGAAGTTTTCTATAAATCTAATTTTCTTTTTACTTGTGAGTGAGTGTAAAATTTTCCGACTTTTATATCTGCTCTTGCTTGTTTTATTTCCTTTTTTGTTTCTTCACTTATTTCTTTGGGTTTCTTTTGATAATTGATTTGTTTTGCCATAGTCAATTTTAGATTATTATCGTGCTTCAATTTTTTTAAATTTAATAATTAAATCTTCTTTCGTATTCTTTATGATCCATCCATTCAATTATTACAGAAATAATTTCTACCTTATTCGGTGTGGTTATAGAATATAAAAGTCTCCATCCATCAGGTAAATCGTACTTCCAGAGGTTATTTATCTTGTACTTTTTGATGTATTCTTTCGGAATTAATTTTGAAGAGATATGAATCCCGCAGAAAGCATTTTCCTTAATATCTCTTAATGCCCTGAGGATAAATTTTTTAATTTCATCATTATCAGATAGATTATAAAACTCTTTTTCTATTTTATCATCAGCAAAGACTAATTCGGAGGGACGTAATATTCTAATCATATTTTTACCCTCTTTCTTTTTGAATAAAATGCAGCAGTTTCTGGACTCCAAATATAAGCAATTTTCTCTTCGCTATCTATGGCAATTTTATTTATGCTTTGTAAATAATCTAAAATTACCAAATATGTTTGCCACATTATTTTTTTAGGTAAATTTTCCCAAAAACCACGAATATTAAAATCCCCACTATTCCTTTCGATAAATTTTTCGACCATCAAAACCGTGTTTAATGTTGGAGATCTTGCAAATGGATTTTCTCTTGCCTTGCTTAACTGAATTTTGATACCCATATAATTAAGTATATCAATTGATATATAAATGTTTTGGTCTTTTTTCTGTTAATAATCTTTTAATTTGTATAGAAAAGAAAAATCCCCAAAGGGAGAGGAGCGAACTCCTCTCTCCCTTGAAGTATGGATAAGTTTCCTTATGCCATTAATTCAACTGTTGCAGTTGAAGTTTTCATCTTTGCAGTCATACCAGTTAAAGCTGGTGTTCCTTCTTTTAAGGCTAATGCTGCTTTTTGTGTATCGATTCCGTCCCATCCTGCTACCAACATTGCATATTTGCCTGTTGCGTATGGATTGTCCATCATCTTTACAACTGCCATTCCTGGTCCACTAATACCAGTTGCTGTTTGCCATGCTTCTGCACTACCGTATGTTGGATATGTTAATCCAAGTAAGTCTGCTGCAGCCATGTTGATTCCTGATCCACCAACAACGATGACATTCTTTACTTTTGCACTTGCCCAGTCAGTATCTTCTACTGGTGTAGGTGCATTTCCACTTGAAGTTAATCCTCCAAGTTCTGGAATGTTTGTCAATTCTTCACTGACAAATGC
>JAGVWO010000029.1 GCA_018304245.1 Candidatus Pacearchaeota archaeon | reverse complement strand
TTATTCGGTTATTTGTATCTACTTGGTAGTTACACTCAACGAAAGATTTATAAATACCGAATAACTCTAGATAATATCACCTCTTTTTTCCCAGGAGAGGCTTGAGAACAAATCTCTTTGACCCGTTCAAAAAGCTTCTCCCAGGGTTCAACATCGAATAAACTGGAGGCTCTTTGATTGATTTTTAAAATAACATTTAAATCAAGAGAGAATTTTTATACTAGAAAATGCAATGCATTTTCGGTATCCCGAAATCATGAATTTCGTGATTTTGAGAATTTTAACCAAAATACCTATTATTGCTTGGTTTTATTAATGCAAGATTATCTTTCTTATCTTTTAATTCGATTTTAATATCTTTTCCAAAATTTTCAAGATTTGTTTTTAATGCTTCTTGCAAGTTTTCTGCAGTTATTCTTGGAAGAACAACTCTTGCAATTGCTTGTTGTGCAACACTATCTACAAAAACCAATGTAACAAAACCCTCTGGATCTTTTTTGGTTTTACCTTTTTTAGAAGTAGTTTTATCTTTATTTTCAGGACGATTTTTTACAATATTTGCGACAAGAACACTATCTGAGAATAAAGGAACTGTTCTTTTAAGATCAATACTAATTTGTTTTTGTTCTACCATTTTATATGACAACCCCCGAAGTCACCTTTCCTCTTTCTTTATTGTTTTTTAAATTCAGCATAATGACATTTTCCGCAGAATAATCTATCTTTATTTTCTGCCATGAAAATTCCTGGACCACATCTTGGACAACATCTAGTTTTTTTAGTAACAGTATCTCCATTAATAGAATATTTTTTCCATCTTTCACTTGTTTGCTTATTCTTTCTTTTCTTTTTTCCTTTTTTTACTATTTTTGCCATGCTAAAAAACCTCCGGGTTTTTGGCCTGTAAAAAATTTCTTATTTTTTCCATTTTATTTTTATTATTTTATCTTAATTTTTTAAGCAGCTGATCCTGTTTTTTCTTTCTTTTTTATTGAGAATTTTTTCATTCCTTCTTCAGAATCATATACATAAATTAGAACAGTAGCTTCTCGCATTCCGAATTCTTGATT
The DNA here is from genome assembly GCA_018304245.1 of Candidatus Pacearchaeota archaeon. Taxonomy (GTDB): domain Archaea; phylum Nanobdellota; class Nanobdellia; order Pacearchaeales; family UBA284; genus UBA284. Next base: position 4,056 of record JAGVWO010000029.1, on the reverse strand, counting down.
GACTCTCTGTGGAAGAATCAATTCTTGTTTAGCTCCGATTAATTTTGAAACCTCTTCTTTAATTTGAATATAGGATGGTGTTTTCTCAAAATCAGAAAACTTTACTTCAAGTTCGGTTCTTTCAACCAGGGGTTTTTTTGTTTTTGTTTTTATTTCTGTTTTCATTTTAAATTGATTAGATTTTCAAGGCATATTCGCCTTTTTTATTAACATTTAATCTTTTTGCAATTTCGCTTTGTTCAGTATTTAAGATTACTACTCGACCTTTCCAATTATCTACTAATTGTGCACTTTGGCAATTTGGGCACGTACTTCCATTGGTCAGGGCCTTACATTTTTTGCATGATTTTATACCTTTCATTTTTATTTTTTACCTGTTTTTTTCTTTTCAGTATCTTTTGATTTAGATTCTTTTGTTTCTGTTTTTGAAGCTTTTTCCGAGATACCTTTAGATTTTCTTTTATCTTCTAAAATCCATTCTATTTTTCCAAGTCCTGGTTGTCTCATAGTTAAACCAGTTTTCGGAGGTGTTGTTTTATGACTTACAGAAACTATTCTAGCAACGCATAAGTCATCTTTTTTTAATGTTCTCTTACTATTTTTTCCAGACAAGGAATCTGTTTTATTAAAACTTACAAAATCATCCATTGTTTGTGAAATATGAATCATTGCTTCGATTGGACCTATATCCATGAATGCCCCAAAATTTGTTATTTGGGTTATTTGACCATAGATTAATTCCTGAAGTATTGGTTTAAATGAAATAACACTAAATGTTGCAGCATAATAGGCAGCGGCATCACCGGGAATTAAAACCCCTTCTCCGACATTTTCAACATTTAGAACAGAAATTACTGCACCAATATCTTCGTCTATAAATTCGCTATAATCTTTTTCTAATTGAGCCATTATAGCTTCTTTTAATGGAAGAGCGAATAGCTCTGGTTCTAATCGGACTCTGTCGCTTATTTTTAATACGTAAAACATTTTAGATAGTACTAATTAAGTAGTATCACGAAATTCATGATTTCGGGATACCGAAAATGCATTGCATTTTCTAGTATAATAAAAGATTCAAAATCTCATATTTAAACCTTACTATTCGGTCTTTGCAAATACCTCATTTTCTTGAATCTAAGGATTATTCTCTTTGTCACATCTCGAAGGTTTTTTTTGCTTGCTTGACCTAATGTTAACCATTCTATTTTCTCTTGCTCTTTGGTTCCTTTTATCTTTATTTTCTGATACTTGCAAGCATAAATATGGAAGATATATGGTTTTTTTGAAGTGGGGTCAATATCTTTAAACGTTCCAACAAAAACTAAATCACTAAATTTTAATTTTATATTTAATTCTTCGTGCATTTCCCTTTTTAATGCAAATTTTTTCGTTTCATAAAATCGTTTATGGCCCATCGGAAAAGTCCAAAATCCAGCATAATTATCCTCCTTATCAGATCTTTTTTCAAAAAGAAACTTGCCTTTATCTTCAAAAATACAACCCACTACATTATTTGTTTTGAACATTTTTTATTTTATTAATCTTTTTAATCAAATTTCCATTAAATATTTCTTTTGTCGAATTTTTATTACCTTTATCTTTTTTGCAATAAGCTTTTTTGAAAGTTCTATGTCATTTGTAGCCACAAGGACATTTTTATCTTTTTCTTGTAATTCCTTTGCAAGAGCAAGAATCATTAAATCTACATCATGTTGGTCTTTTATTTTGATTACTTCTAAAACCCCTTTATTTTTCTTTATTTCAAGATATTCAAGAGCAACATTTGCTGCAACTATATCTTCCTTGGTAACCTTGAATTTTTTATCCCTGATTTTTTCCAATTCAAAGAGAACATTGTCTAGAATGACAAATTTAGCACCAGCATAATTATCTTCTAATTCAAAAAATAAATTGTATTTTGCACAATAAACAACAAAATTCGTATCTAGTAATATTATCATTTTTTCCTTCTTTTTTATTTTACCTTTGATATTTTAAATAACTTTCTTTAGTAAAATATTTAACTCAAGGAGGAATAATACCAATATGAGAAAAAAACTAAGGGTGGTATCTTTCTTTATTTTTGCATTGCTTTTAATAGCAACATATCTAATTTATACAGAAAACGAAAATTTAACTTTTAATGTTGTTAAAGAAACACCAAGGTGTGTAAATTCAATCTTAGATAATCCAACCCAAACGACTGGAAATCTCAGCGTTCATTTTTTGAATGTTAGTCAGGGAGATTCTATTTTAATTTTAAATAATAATCAAAACATATTAATTGATTGCGGGCCAAACGGAAAAGGTGATGAGATTTCAGCATACATTCAGGGTCTTGGGATTTCAGACATGGACTATTTAATTATTACACACACAGATGCAGACCACATTGGTGGGTGCGAGGAAATTCTTAAAAATTTTAATGTGAAAATGATTTTTATGGATGGACAAGTAAAGGATACAGTTAGTTATAGGGATGTTCTAAAATTAATTGATAAAGAACAACTAGTGATTCCAGATGTCTGTTTTTCAACAAACATTGGGGGTGGGATGATTCAATTTATTCATGGAAATGTTAATTCAGAAAATGCAAATCAAAACTCATTAGTTTTAACAATGAAATACGGAAAAACAAGTTTCTTGTTTACTGGAGATTGTGATAGTAATTGTGAAAAATCATTATTAAATCAAGATTTAGAGGTGGACTTTTTGAAAGTTGCACATCATTGTAGCGAATATGGAACAACAGATGAATTTTTAGATAAAACAACCCCTAGAATTGGTTTTATTTCTGTTGGAAAGAATTCTTATGGACATCCAACAGATGGTTGTTTATCTCGATTAGATCAAAAAGGAATTCAGGTTTATAGAACAGATTTAAATGGAAATATCATTCTGGGAACAGATGGTGAAACTTATTGGATTTCTAGTGAGAAATAAATTATAAAAAATCTTTCTTATTTTTCCATATCTTTTTTATTAATATTAAAATAATCGTAGAATTTATCGCTTAGGTTTAGTTCAATTGTTCTTGAAATTTTTTTGGTTCTTATTAATCCAACCTGAATAAAATGTTTAATGTGTTCATAGGCTTTATTTCCCCTTATTTTTACAATTGCGCTTTGTCTGACTGGTTGTTTATATGCTATGACAGCTAATGTTTCTTGTTCTGCTTTTGTAAATTCCGTATCGCCAGTAGCAATTTTATTAATCAGATTGTGATATTCTTTTCTTACATCCATTTTGAAATAATCTCCAAATTCTGTTTTTCTATGAACAATCACAAGAGCACTATTTTGTTTTCGATATCTTTCATGAAGTTTTACAATCATTTCTTTTAAGGTAATAGGGTTTATGCCTGTTGTTCTAACTAAATCTTCTATAGAAAGAAAATTTGCAGACAAAAAAAGAATCGATTCTATCTTTCTTAATAATTCCCCTTCGTTTTCATTAAGATTAAGTTCTCTGACATATATTTCATTTTTCTCCTCTTTTTCCATTGTAATAAAATAGATAACTGATTTTTAAGGTTTTCTAGAATGATTTAATCTAACCAATACTAAATCTTAAAATTGCACCAATTCCTGAAATATTTTTGAATTGAATTCCTTCTGCGGTTTCTGTCGAGATATAAACTGTTTCAGCTGAAATTGAAATAGCTTTTTCTTCTAATTCCTTTGCTTTTTGTTTATCAAAACTTGTAGAGATAATTAATAGATCAACTGCCCCGTTTTCCAAAGCTATTTCTATTTTTTCTAAGGTGTGTGCTGTTTTTTCAGGGGTTTTTGCCAATGCTAAAAAGAATTTTTCAAGAACCTTCTTTTCTTTAATAATATCTTCTTTTTCTAGTTCGTCTTTGCAAGCTTCTACGAGCATTTCAATTCCTTGTTCATCAACATATCCGATATCCTTTAATGCCTTTATTTTTTCTCTTAATTGTGTTACTAATTGTCCCTCTTTAACCCACTCTTCTTTTGTTGAACCAGGTCCACCCAAAAAGATTCCTTTCATTTTGGGCATATCGAAAAATAATTCTTTTGCAGAATCAGAAAC
>JAGVWO010000028.1 GCA_018304245.1 Candidatus Pacearchaeota archaeon | reverse complement strand
AGGCATTTATGGCGAGATTGGTTCTCTGGAAAAGTGCGATGCGGAGAAATGGCTTGATGCTATAAAAGTGAATTTGTACGGCACGATGCTTTCCATTAAATACGCCCTGCCTTTGCTTAAAAAGGGCGGGAAGGGGAAAATTATAGCTTTTGCGGGAGGAGGAGATGGACCCTTGCCGAATTTTACTTCTTACGCAAGCTCCAAGGGCGGCGTTTTGCGTTTGGTGGAGTCGCTTGCGGAAGAGCTTTTGCCTTACGGCATAGAAATCAACGCTATCTCGCCCGGACTGGTTAATTCTGGGATTACGCGGGATCTTATTAAAGCCGGGCCGGAGCACGCCGGAAAAGAAAAATACGAGGCGGCTTTAAAGGAGGCGTCAGGAGAATCAAAGACAACTTCTCCGGAAAAAGCGGCGGAGCTGGCCGTTTTTTTGGCATCGGAAAAATCAAACGGCATTACCGGAAAAAATATAAGCGCAGTATGGGACAAGTGGCGGGAATTTCCGGATCATTTGCATGATATAAAAAAGTCGGATATTTATAATTATCGCCGTATTCGGCCGGAAGACCGCGGTTATGATTGGTAAGAAAAAATAGAATAGATTATTTTCGGCTTGAAATTTGCCTCGTCAGAACAGGACTTAAAAACCTGTTGAATAAAAATAAATGGGTTCTTAGTTTAAAAATGTTTTCTCATCATTTCTTATATGCAACATAAATATCTGCTTCAAGCATCTTATTATCTTTGTAAAAATGATGTGTAAAATAAATATTCCCTTGAGAATCAATTGTCGATTCTCCTGCAAATTGAGAAAGAATTAATTCAGGTTCTTGCCATTCCCCATTAACTAATTTTGATCGAAATATTGCCGGAGAGCCCAAATAAATTCTTGTAAACCATAATTCATTATCTATTCTTTGTGGCCATCCTTCTGTTTCTTCGGTATTAACTACATCAATATTTGTGGGTGTTTGCCATTCCCCATTAATTTTTTCACTAACCCAAACATCATATTGACCCTTTCCTCCTGCCCTTGAAGAATGATAATATAATTCATTTCCATAAATATCTAGTTCCCCAACTTCTAAGGAGCTTTCAAAATCAGCAATTTTTGCTACACCCCATTTTCCATCTTTGAATTCAGAAGTAAACCAATGCATTCCAGTGTATCCTTCTCTTGCCCCGCAAATCCAAACACGATTATCTTGGAAAAATCCGCAACCATCTAGATTTGGTTTTCCAGGTTCAACAAGCCAAACACGCTTCGCTTCACCCCACCCATTTTCTTGTTTTTTAAATTCATAAATTCCAGTCACTCCATCAATAACCTGTTTTGTAACATCAATATTTGGATCAGGTGTAAACCACACATATAATGTGTTGCCATCAGGCATAATAAATGAAGAATCCTCTGCACCCCTTGTATTTACAGGATAGGGTAAGGGTACTGGTTGCGAATATTCATCTGAATGGAGTATTGGTGGAAGTTGATCATTTTCAGGAGTCATTTTTATTACCTCAATTGGGATTTGATCATATCTTGAAGTTTCAACTAATTGTTTGTTTAGATTTTCTTGAGAATCCTGATTACATCCACCAATAAAAAATAAAGATATAACTAATAAAAATAAAAAAATAGGCGTAAATTTATACATCCTAATAATCCTCTACTAAAAGTTGATAATATGCTTGTGGGTGTTTGCATGCAGGACATTGTTTTGGAGCTTCTTTACCTTCATGAACATATCCACAATTTCTGCAAATCCATTTTACTGTTTTTGCTTTCTTGAATACTATTTTTTTCTTAATATTTTCAAGAAGTTTTCTATATCTTTGTTCATGATGTTCTTCAACTTCCCCTATTTGTTTGAATGATTCTGCTACTTCCTTAAACCCCTCTTTTCTTGCAGTTTTTTCAAATTCTGGATAAAGGCTACTCCATTCCATTTTTTCTCCATTTGCTGCATGAAGTAAATTTTCGGCAGTTGTTCCTATTTTTCCAGCAGGATATTCTGCGAAGATTTCAACATCTCCACCTTCAAGATATTTAAAGAAAACTTTTGCATGTTCTCTTTCATTATTTGCAGTTTCTTCAAAAATTCCCGCAATTTGCTCATATCCTTCTTTTTTTGCAGTACCGGCAAAATAGGTATATCTATTTCTTGCTTGACTTTCTCCCGCAAATGCTTTTAGAAGATTTTTTTCTGTTTCACTTCCTTTTAGCGATTTCATTTTTTACCTCTTTATTATAAATCAATTATTTATTTTTAATATAGTTATATGCACCATGTGCAGCTATTGCACCTTCGCTTGTTGCAGTTACAATTTGTTTTAGTTTCTTTTCAATTATATCTCCACAGGCAAATATTCCTGCAATATTTGTACTCATAAGATTATCAACAAGAATATATCCTTGGTTGCTTAAATTTAATCCGAGTTTTTGTGCAAGATATGTTGAAGGTACACTTCCGATTTCAACAAAAACACCGTCTGTCTTTATTTCCTGGCCATTTGTCAAGGTAATTGATTCAACAAAAACTTTTCCTTTAATTTCTTTTACTTCTGTTTTGAAAATTAAAGATATTTTTTTGTTTTTTTTCATTTGACTTATTCTTATAGGGTCTGCCTTTAATTCTGATTCACTTCCCCTATAAATCAAATAGACTTTTTTTGAATATTCTGCTAGTAATAAAGCAGACATTGCAGAAGCATTGCTTCCACCAATAATGCAAGTTATTTTATCTCTAAATAATGCACCATCACAGGTTGCACAATAACTAACCCCTTTTCCAGCATATTTTTCTTCTGTTGGAATATTTAATTTTCTTTTTTGAGTTCCAGTTGCAAGAATTACTGTTTTTGAATTAAATGTTTTTCTCTCTGTTTTGACAACAAATATCTCCTTTTCTTTGATAATATCTTTTATAGTGTCATCGACGAATTCTGTACCATGAATTTCTGCTTGCTTTCTAAATTTTGACATTAATTCAATCCCTTCTATTTTTTCAAAGCCAGGATAATTTTCTATTTCATGTGCCCAATTTGCAACCCCGCCAGATTGTGGATCGAAAATTATTGTTTTAAGATTATACCTTGAAGAATAAATTGCTGCAGACATACCAGCAGGTCCGGCTCCGATAATTGCCACATCATAAATTTTATCTTTTGTTTGGTTTGCCATATTAGTTAAAAACTAATTTATTTTTAAATTATTCCAAAGACTAAAAGTGTTCCAACAATTATGAGGATTATCCCAGATATTAAATGCAATAATCTCAGGTTCTTTTCTCTCCAACCAGATACTGATTCAACTGTAGTAAACCCAAGATAAATTACAAGGGTAATTGCAATCATCGGGAGTACGAACACAAAATTATAAAGCAGAAGCCATGGAACCGATGCTAATAATCCCAAATTACCTAGTAACCCACAACAGATTACATAGGGCCCCATGGTACATGGCGTTAGGAAGAATGCAACGAGTAATCCTGCAATAAATCCGCCCGCAGGAGATTCTATTTTAGAAATAATGTTCTTCATGCTAGGTCTCCATTTTCCAGGAACTTCTGTTTTGAATCCTAATCCACCATAAATAAAATAATCCTTTATATTGGCAATTCCAAGGATAATTCCCAATGCTCCAATTATTCGATAAATCCATATTTTAATTGCTCCAATAGAACTTATTGTATTAAAAGCTTCTACGAGAAATAATCCATAAACAAGATACATAATGAATATCGCTGCAGTAAAAGATAATCCGGTAAGAAGAACTTTTTTTCTGTTTCTTGGATCTTGGGTTAGAATCGCTACAAGTGCTAAGATTAAAACAGCTAATTCACAAGGATTTACAGAATCTGCTGCAGCCAATGCAAGTAATGTTGGGATTGTTAATTCTACCATCTTTTATTAAGATTGAGAAGGAGAAACTATTTTTAAACTTTTATTTAATATCTCTTTTCTATTTTATTCTATAAATTTTGCAAGAACCATTAAAGCAATCCCAAGAAGAATTCCAAATAATTGCATCAAAGATTTTTTTATTTTTGTTTCTTTATGGAGTTCTGGAATTAAATCACTTCCTGCGATATAAACAAAACCCCCTGCTGCAAAAGCAATCAAGAATATTGAAAATCCTTCAATAGAGGCACCTAGGAAAAAAGCTAAGAATGCTCCGATAAAAGCAAAGCACGCAGATATAAAATTAAAAAATAATGCTTTTTTCTTACTAAATTTTGCATATAATAAAACTCCGAAATCACTTATCTCCTGGGGAATTTCATGAAGAATAATTCCAATTGTTGTAGAAATTCCAAGGGGAATTGAAATTAAATAAGACCCAGCAACAATCATACCATCTATTAGATTATGTACCCCATCACCCACGAGATTCATAATTCCGAGTTTATGGGGATGTTCTCTGCTGGTTTTAATATGGCAATGTCTCCATGCAATGAATTTTTCTAAAATAAAAAACGCAAGTATACCTGATAAAAAGTATAATGCAACCCCCATAGTAAGGCCATTATTTGAAATAGCTTCTGGAAGAAGATGTAAAATAGCAGCCCCAAATAAAGCACCTGCAGAAAGACTAACCAAAAACAAAATTATTTTTTCAAAAGAACCTTTTTTTAAAGCTAATGTAAAAACTCCGATCAATGAGAGAAGACTTATAATCCCAATACTAATTAAAATATAAAGAAGAGTTTCCATTTCAATTTATAGGAAAAATTAATTGTTCGTATTCTTCTTTTGTTCTTTCTCCTACAATTACCTCACAATTATTTACAACCACTGGAACACCCTTTGGAAGAATATTCATTTCATCTAGGACAGCCTTTCTTTCTGTATCTATTGCTAAATCATAGTAGGCAAATGTTGAGCCATGTTGTTGTTCTAATTCTCTTAATATTGGTAAAACTTTTGCACAATGGGTGCACCCTAATTGATGTATAACAACAGTACTGGTGTTTGCAACATTCGTGATTTTTGAACAATCTTCTGGATTAATTATTATTTGTCAATCTTTCTATATCCGATATAAATTATAATTAAAAGTTCAACAAGAATTACAATTGCTCTTAATAGTTTGCTCATATCTGAGAAATATCTCATTGTTGCATAGAATAATAAAATTAATCCACCAAACATGAAGCCTGCTCCGAGATATTCGATTGTTAAGAAAATTCCAAGAACAATAAAGATTAGTGCAATTGGAGCTAAGATAAAAAATAAATTTCTATTATATAGTGATTGAACTTTTTGAAATTCTATAGAGCATAGATCACAGGTATCATAAATCTGACAATTATTTTGGTCATATTTGAATGTGGGATTTCCATGTTGATTTATACAACTCTGAAACTCCGAGGTCATAGAAAAATCAGGGCAGCTTACATTTGTAATTGGCTGTTTATATTCTGGATAAAAAGTATCATTACAATAGTCTTCATATTTTGGTTCAGCATAAAGAGCATCCACAAATAATCCAATACATAAGGGCAATAAGATTGCTATTGCAAAAATCATAGCTAATTTTTTTGGTTCCATTTTACTGTTTTAAGTTTTATTATCTTATTTAATATTAAGTAATTTTTTTAATTTAGACATATCAAAACCTACAACAATTTCTCCAT
>JAGVWO010000005.1:60564-61674 GCA_018304245.1 Candidatus Pacearchaeota archaeon | reverse complement strand
GTTGATTGGGATACCTTACTTGGAGATGCACAATTATTATCTCAAACAGATCAAGACTTGCTGGCATTAATCAACACATATGGGTTGAACACAGCAGGATTAACAGGACAATCAAAAATGTTCCATTATATGTTTAGATGTGCAGATTTTGGAAGTGATAACAGCCAAAATTCAAACGACAATATAATGCCAGAAGAAGAAAGTTATGATTATCAGATATTTACTTACCCACCATTTAATATGACAATTGTCGAACCAGAAAATATTGGATATCTGATGGATGTTCCGGTATTTGTTAATACAACAAGAGAAACAGTATGTAAATATTCAATAGATAGACTTTACACATGGGATAACATGTCTTTTATAGACGGAGAAAATTATGATTTTGAACACAGGACAATACTTGAAAATTTAACAAATGCAATAGATCCAGGAAGAACACACACAATTTATGTTCGATGCAGAGATTTAGGGAGCTTAGAAGTAAGAGATTCAAGACAATTCAGAGTAATATTAGATAACCAAGCACCAATTGTAATTAGGATGCTTCATGAATTATCAGATGATACTTTGATGATTGAAACAAATGAAGAAGCAGATTGTGTATTCTCGCAAGATGCATTAAAAAAATGTAATTATAATTTCAGCCAAGGACAATCAATGATGTCTGTTGATAAATATAAACATAGTTATCATTGGATGTCATCAAGTGTAAGGACAAATGGAATAATTATCCTGGAACATTATCAAACGCAGTTCAATGTACATCTGTAATCAATCCATTTGATGTCCCGGCAATTTAGTTAGAAACCTATATCAATTCGCCTGAAAAATAAATGCAAAATTCTTTTATAATTTAATCATCAAGACATCAGTCGAAGGATTTTTAAGCAAAGTTGATTTATTTTAGATTATAATTGGGACCATAGTTTCAACGGTTAAAACTGCCGCCTCCAAAGCGGCTGTTGGGGGTTCGAATCCTCCTGGTCCCATATTTTTTACTGTCTGATAAAATCATCAAAAGAAAGACCTTTTTTCTTTATATCTTCTAATGAAATAGAATATCCTTTGTTTGTTTTTGTTAATTGTTTTGGGTTAATTAACCAC
>JAGVWO010000005.1:0-60557 GCA_018304245.1 Candidatus Pacearchaeota archaeon | reverse complement strand
ATAAAATCATCAAAAGAAAGACCTTTTTTCTTTATATCTTCTAATGAAATAGAATATCCTTTGTTTGTTTTTGTTAATTGTTTTGGGTTAATTAACCACCAACCTTTTCTTACAAATTTTATTGCAACGATTGGGGAAAGTCCGAACATATCTGCAAATTTTTTGAACTCATCCATTTGATCTTTCTTAAGATATTTTGTGGTTTCCCTAGATAATTTAACTTCTATTGCCATTTTCTCAATAGAGTTCCCTGCAAGTAAATCACAACTTGGTTCTGGAATACTTCCCGATCCAGCAACCCTACAGCAAGCATAACCTTCATCCCAGAACATATGTAACAATTCACGCTCTGCAGCAGTTCCTCTTTTTTTATTTCCCATTTGTCTTTATCCGTGGATACTTAGAGGTCTTGTGGCATTATTGTAGTTCGTTTATTTGCTTTTGCTCTTTCTGCCGCTTGTTTGATGATTTGCTCTATCTTTTTATTTAATTCCTCTGCCAAATCACTAGAAATCCTAAGCTCTTTTGGAAGAACCTCTTTTATTTTATTTTTTACAATTAAATCAACCATTTTAAATTTTTGAGTATAAATATAGGAAGTAGGAATGACCCTACCCTATAATTTATTTTATTGACTCGTTTATTTTTCCTGTAATTCTGAAGACTTCTTTTTTCCTGTAATTCTGAAGACTTCTTTTTTCCTGTAATTCTGAAAACTTTTGTTCCACAATCAGGACAAACTCCCTTGACAGCCCACGTACCTGGTTTTATTTCCACATCTTGTGGGTCTTTTGCTTCAATTTCTTTTTTACATTTCATACATCTTGCTTTTACCATTTTATTCTCCTTCCCAAGATCTATTTTGATTTTTTTCTAAATTTAGATTTGGGTTTTATTTTATTTTTATTAGATTTTTGAGTATTTGGGTTATTTTTAATTTCTTTTTCTACTACTTTTTCTTCTTTTTTTGCTTCAGGTCGCATTAATGGGAAAATTACACACTCTCGAACAGGTCTATCCATTAAACATGAAAATAATCTTTCTGAGAAGCCAAATCCACAAGTTGGTGGCATCCCATATTCTAATGCTTCAAGGAATGATTCATCATGTTCCTGAGCCTCTGTATCACCTTTTGCTTTTAATCCCATCTGCCTCTTAAATCTTTCCCTTTGATCAATGGGATCATTTAATTCAGAATAACCATTGCCCATTTCTGTCCCCGCAAGAATAACTTGAAATTGTTGAACCTTCCTTTTATCAGATTCTTGTCTTTTTGCTAATGGAGAAATTTCAACTGGTTGATTTACTAAAAATCCAGGACCAGACAACTGTTTTCTGCAGTATTTCCATAAAATATCAATCAATCGCCATTTATCGACGCGTTTATCATATTCCATTTTTAATTCATCCAATTTCTTTTTTATTTTAGTTTCATCATCTTTGTAAATATCGATTTTTGTTTTTTCTTTAATTAAAGATTCGTAATCATAGGTTTCCCATTTCTTTCCCAAATCAATTTCATAGTCATGTGTTTTGAATTTTAGGGTTCCAATAACATCTATAGCAATTTTTTTATACATTTCTTCTACTAATTTCATTCCATCTTTGTAATCTGCATAGGCCCAATAAAATTCCATTTGGGTGTAATCTTGTAAATGCTCCATATCAATTCCTTCATTTCTGAATTGTCTTCCAATCTCAAATGTTTTTTCAAATCCAGCAACCATCAATTTTTTTTGCCAAAGTTCTCCCATGGAAATTCTCAAATATAAATCCATATTGAGTGAATTATGGTGTGTTTTAAATGGGGTAGCTGCTGCTCCACCTGCAGTTGGTTCTAAAACAGGGGTTTCAACCTCTATAAATCCTTTTTCAAGTAAAAAATTTCGAACAGTTTGCCAGAATTTTGCTTTTTTTAAAAATAAGTCTTTAATTTCTGGATTCATAATAATATCAAGATATCTTCGTCTTAATTTTTCTTCAGAATCTTGCAAACCATGATATTTCTCAGGTAATGGACTTAAGGATTTTGTTAAAATTTCTATTTTTTTAGCTAAAATACTTATTTCTCCTCTTTTTGTTCTGAAAACAATTCCCTCAACACCTATAAAATCTCCAGAATCAACATTATTCAAGAAAAAATCATTTAATATTTTTCCAGATTCATCTTCTTGGACAACTAATTGTATTTTTCCATTGAAATCTTGAATTGTTGAGAAATTAATCTTTCCAAGATTTCTTAAGGTCATCACCCTTCCAGCAATTTTAACAATATCTTTTGTTTTTTCTTCTACTTTTAAATTTGAATATTTGTCGAGAATTTGTTTCGATGAATGTGTTCTTTCAAATCTGTTTGTGTAGGGATTAATATTTTTGCTTCTAAGTTCTTCTATCTTCGCAATTCTAGATTTAAAAATCTCATCCTCTCTTGACATATTTTTAACAGGTAATAATGATTTAAATACTTAACCCATCGAGGATAAATTGACTAAAATGCCTTGAAGGGTAAATAGGTTAGTTGTTTATGATTTTCGTTTAATCGGATTAATTATCTTTCCAACAAGGCGGCATATATTTTTGTGTGATGTATACAGAATAGGGCATTTGTGAAACCTTACGAGGTTGTGTATGTGATTCTTGTATTTTTAGTTCTGCATGATTCCTATATTTTTGATTAGTTTTTCTTTTTTCACCCCTCAATCTTATAGATAAATCATATGCAGGTCTTGGGGTTCTTGCCCTTTTGTGGGAATTTTTTCTAGATAAAGGAATTTTGGTTAAGTAAGTTATATGGGCAAAAGAACCATATATATCTCGGTAATCATCAATTCGTACATCTTCTTTAGAAAGATTATCTCTAACATCAATTCTAGAAACCAATCCCCTTTCTTCTCGAATTGCTTGCATTCTTAAGAAAATTATTTGTTGGTTTTTCTCCCTATTCCCATTATGATATTTTTTAATAAATACCTCTTTTTTCTTTGCCATTTTAAATTTTCTTAAATTCTTTTTAAAATTATTCTATCTTTTGTCGGTCTAGTTCATTCTGTATTATTGCAAGGGTTTGACTCGCGAAATATGTTATTTTTCCAATACTAATTTTTTGCCCTATTTGTTCCAGCTCTTTCATTTCTTTTTTATTAAACCCCTCTTGATCACCCAAAACAAAAATAGGATTTTCTCCGATTTGGATTTTCCTTATATCTTCACCTTTATCGTCGAGAATGTATATCTTTCTATTTTGTTTTTTTAATTCATTTAGTTCTTTGAAAATATCTTTTTTTTCTATCCAGCAATTTTTAAATGCTTCATTTTTTATTCCTTTTTTGTATTTGTAAAGCATTCTTTTTAACAATCCAGAAAGATCTTTTTTACTGATACCTTGAATATCTTCTTCATTTTTGAATGGACCAAGTTCCAGATGCTTTGGTGGATCTGGTTGTCCATAAAAAAATAAATGCAACTTTACATTATCTCTAGTGGCATTTGAAACAAAGAAAGACATAATGATTATGTGTAGTGCAATATCGATTCTACCTGCCCCCATCAAATCATCAAAATTCCCTGATGTTCTAGCATTTCGCGAAAAATAAAAAAAGTCCCTCATTTTGTTATTTAATTAGCCCAAAAAAGTTTTTAAAGTTTTATATCTTAAAAATCCTATGAAAAAAGGGATTAAGGCAGGTGTGCTCGGATTATCTTTACTGTTATGTACATTTTTATATACTTCTTCTATAAAAAATATTGATGCCCAGCAATCTTCGAGTAAAAAATATAAAACGATTCAAATAGACGGCGAAGCAACAAAAAATTTGCTTAAATTAATTGGTGAAGATAAATTTTCAGATCCAGAATGGGAATATGGCACGATTTTTGAAGAGAATGTAGATAAGACATATAACGGGATTATTGAAAATATATCTAAAAATGAAAAAACCCAATTGAGAGATATAACTATTCTTTTTAAGAAAAGAAAAGTAATTGCACCAAATAAATTTGTAGAATTTTTTAAAGAGAAGAATATTATGCTGGAAATTAATGGTTCAGCAATTTCATTATCTTTTGACAAAATTTCTTCAATATATACAAAATCCGCTGGAGAAATCACAGAAATAAAATTAAAAACAGGTGGGATAATTAAAGGAAAATATATTGGTCCAAATAGTGGATTTAATTTTTATCATGGTAAACAAAAAATTGCAGGACAAGAATATGATTTTAAACAAAGAATAGATTCATATTCTTCACAGATCAAATTGACTTTTTCTGATTGATTAGGTTTTTAATCTTTCTAGAATCTTTAAATTAGAAATAATTTTATTTTGTGAAATATCTTTTATAGATATAGTTTCTTCTATCTTAAATGGCCCTTGTTTTATTCTAGTTAATTGGATCATGTGACTCCCGCCGATTTTCTCTCCAATATCAAAAATCAATTTCCGGATATATGTGCCTGCTTCGCACTTGACAAAAAATTCAAACACCCTTGTTTTATCATCAAGATTTAATAATTTAAAATCATAAATTTTTCTTGTTCTTTCTTCCCTTTTAACATGACTTTTTCTTGGTGGGAGTTGTTTAATATTTCCAATAAATTTTTTCATCACATTTTCTAATTCTTTTTTTGAAATATTTTTGTGAGCTTTTGCTTTTCCAACATATTCTTTGTCAAGTTTATTCACAAAAGGCATTAATTTGGTTGAATCATTTATGGCAATAATCAAAACTCCATCAACATTTAGGTCAAGAGTTCCAGCATGACCGACTTTTTTTGCATTAAAAAATTCTTTTATTTCTATGCAAACATCAGAACTAGTTTTCCCCTTGGGTTTATTAAGAAGAATAAATCCATTTAACTTTTGATTTTGAATCATAAATATCTAAGAAATCTTGAATTTTTATACCTTTTTGACTTTTTTCTCAGGCTTTAATTCTTTTTCGCTAGAAGGTTTTGTTTCTACTTTTTGTTCTGTGCTTTCTGTCTTCTGTTCTTTCACTTTTTTAGTTTTAACTTTTTCTGCAATTTTCTTTGCTTTCTTTTCCATACCTTTCTTTATCTTTTGCTCTTCTATTTTGAATTTTTTTGGAAGACCAGCAAATTCAACCTTTACAATACCGTCTTTGTCTTTTGTTGCTTTAACAGTTATTTTTTGTGGAGGGCTTTTTATTCCCCTGCTCCAAACAGCCCTATTAATTTCATCGCTAAGTTTGATTTTGTTAAGATCTCGATTATTAACCTTCATATGTTTTGCTAAAAATTCTTTTACAGCTTTTACAGCTTTTTTTGCCCTCTTGTGATATGCAACCTTAGATACTTCTCTCTTTAATGGGATGGTGTATGTTCGTTCTAAATCTGCCATTGTTTTTTATAAATTTTTTAAATAAGTTTAATATTTTCTTAAAACCTTCTTTGTTCTTGGTTTTGTTATTTGATTTACCTTGATACTGGTTTTTATTTTATTTCTTCTCCAATGTCTTTTTACCCTTGTTAATCTTGATGGATGTATTCTTTTTCCTTTTCCAAAAACCTTAAGAACAGTCCAATACGGTGCCCATTTGGTTCTTTTTCTTTGTGTTCCCAGTCTTGTCTTTTTTGCAGCTGGTTTATATTTTGCCATTTTGTAATCTATTATTTATTGAAAATTTATTGTCTTATTTATTTTTTAAATTTTGGGCTAATTTTTCTAGAAGTTCTTTTCCTTTTTTTGTTAATCTCCTTCCCGCATTTTTCTCTTTTACTTTTTCAGTTAAACCAGATTTTTCTGATTGTTGTAATATTGTTCTTATAATTTTTCCACCACTTCTTTTGAATTTTTCAGGGGCAACTCCTCGTTTTTTTCGTGAACCATATTTTGTTCTTAATTTGCTTACTCCGACTACTCCTTTAATATAAACTTGTCTAAGAATGCTTGCTGCACGAACATACCACCAATCTTCATTTTCAGGAGGCCTCATTTTTGAAGGACTTGTTTTAACAAAATCAGTCCATTTTGGAGCTTTCATATCATCGATTTTTTTTAATTCTTCAGCTAAAGCCGCAATAAACTTTGCTGCATCGATTTCTTGTGGTATTATAATGCTTTTCGCCATTTTTTGATAACTAGGGTATACCCTATTGCTTTATATGTAAAATCTTTTTTCTCTAAAGCCTTTAATTCAAAACAGAGATTTTCAGCCATTTTTTTAAGGGCTTCTCGGTCTCTGAGAGCACTTTTCAGTACACTAATTTTAACCAAATCGTGCTTTTTAAATGTTTTTGCCAGTCCTTCTATAAATTCTTTAGTTAATCCTTTTTTTCCAATTTGAAAGGAAATTGTATTTGACATTTTGTTTGTTTAATTTATTTAATCTTTTAATATTATTCTATTTTAAACTTCTGCAAATCCCCCACTTGGGATTGCACTTAAGATATTTTCTTCAGAGAAATTAATTTCCATCCCCCTTAATTTTTCTCTTAAAATCCTTGCGAATTTTTCTTTTGGAATATCCCCTGGTTTAATTCTGAAAAATTTTTCTTGTGCAGCACCCTCTGGAACAGCCCTCAATTTTTTCTCTTGAATTGTTAACCATAATTCTGGTTTAACTTTAATTGTCTTGGATTTTCCAACCACTGTGAATGTTCCTTTTTTTGTTTTAATATCTTTAAATATTTGATTTGGAGAAAAAACATGAATTTCAACTTCCTTTTTATTTTTCTTCCATTGTTGTGAAAAACTTGCGCAAAAAACAGCAGTTTCTTTAATGTCTGAATCTGTTATTTTTTGTCCTTCTGATTTAATAATACAAAAAGGGCTTCCAGGGAGTTTAGTATGTACTACCATATCGCCTTTTTCAGCTAAGGGAATTGTTTCTTCATTCTGTTCGGCACTTTTTCCACCAATAACCAAAAGATTATTTGAAGTAAAGAACCACCTAAATTTTTCGTAATTGATTTCTCGAGATTTCATATTTTGTTAGATTATTAAGGAAAAAAGATGTTTTAAGTTTTTGTTTTTCTAATTTTTTAGATTAAAGAATCTTGAGAGAATCTTTTAAGTTTTGGACCATCTTCAGAATCTTCTACAATAAAACCCAATTTTTTTATTTTATCTCTGATTTCGTCAGCTTTTTTCCATTTTTTATCTTTTCTGGATTTTTCTCTTTCTGCAATAAGTTCCTTAAGTTCTTCATTAATTATAACCTCTTCTTCTTTTATGCTATCCAACCCTAAACCAAATATCTTATCAAAATCAATAATAAGTCCGTATTTCTCTGTATTACTCAATTCATTATCTTTTAGCGCTTTCCAGAATATTACCAATGCTTTTGGAATATCTAAGTCCTCATTAATTGCTTCTATAAATTGTTGTTTATATTCTTGAACGTGTGAACTTCTTGCACTACCACAAAGATTTGATTTAATTTCCCTAATTTTGTTTTTTAAATTTTTGAAAGCCGCATTTGCAGCATCTAAATTTTCCCATGAAAACACAAGTTCATTTCTATAATGTGCAGTTAAACAAAAATATCTGTAAGATAGTGGTTCATAACCTTTCTCTAAAAGGCTTTGTAATTTTAAGAAAGCCCCAGAAGATTTTGCCATTTTTCCCTTATTTAGTACAAGGAAATTTCCATGAAGCCAATAATTAACAAAAGGTTTACCGGTGGCTACTTCACTTTGAGCAATTTCATTAGCGTGATGAACCGGGATATGATCAATTCCCCCACAATGAATATCAAAGGTTTCTCCAAGGTATTTCATAGACATGGCAGAACATTCAACATGCCAGCCTGGAAAACCGATTCCCCATGGTGAGGGCCATTCCATTTGTCTTTTAGAATCTTCTGGAGAAAATTTCCATAAAGCAAAATCAGTAATATTTCTTTTTCCAGAAGCAAAGGCAATCCTTGCTCCAGCTTTTAAATTCTGTTTTTTTAATTTTGCGAGTTTCCCATAATCTTTTAATTTAGATGTATCAAAATAAATTCCATCATTTTCAATTTTGTAAGTATATCCTTTTTCCTCGAGTTTTTTTATTAATTCGATTTGTTCTTTTATGTGTTCTGTAGCCCTACACCAAATATCTGGTTCCTGAATATTAAGTAAAACAAGGTCATTTTTGAAAGCTTCTTCATAAGCTCTTGCAATATCCCATGCACTTTTTTTCTCTTTTCTTGCAGACATTTCAACCTTATCTTCACCCTCATCTGTATCGCCTTGCAAATGTCCAACATCTGTAATATTCATAACATGTTTTACATTAAAACCATCATAAAGAAGAACTCTTTTTAGAAGATCCTCGAAGATATATGTTCTGAGATTTCCAATATGTGCATAATTATAAACAGTTGGACCACAGGTATAAATTCCGGCCTGTCTTTTTAAAATAGGTTCAAAATCTTCTTTCTTTCTTGTTAAGGTATTATATAATTTTAACATTTTTTTATTATTTTTTACGTCTTTTATTTTATATTTTTTAGATAGTTCTTATCTTTTGTTTAGTATAAAAAAGAAATTATTTTATAAAAGTTTGCTATTAACAAACACCCTTTTGAATAAAGCTTGCTCTCTTAATATTCAATCTGATTGTCTGATCTGCAGCAACCGGTTTAAGAACACCCCCAGCATCTTTTCTAGAGACTGTTAACTTGATAGTTATTAATTCTTCATCTGCAAAATCATCTGGTTTTATCGTGAATGTTCCATAACCTATCTGCCCTGCAGGAACAGTAATTTCCCCCTTAATAACACCACTAGCATCTGCCTCAGGTATCCAGGTTTTAACAGTATTTTTATTTGCACTTAAGATAGTATAAGTATATACATAATTTGCAGTTGAACTTGCCTTAAATCCACAACCAATAATATTGTATTCTCCAGGAATGATATCTATTGGCGTGCTTATACCCATACAACTTACAACATCTCCTTTTTCTTCTCCAAATAATTTGTCAATTTGTGCTTGTGCACCTTCGTTTGTTGAAGCAGCTAAATTCATTGCTCCGCACATTATTGTTTTTACAAGAACAATTCCGAGAATTAACATGGTAACTGCAATGACAAGAATAACAATGGTATTAATAGACATCTCAAAACCTTTTTTGTTTTTTGTAATCATTTCAGCCTCTTTTTCTAATGGTATATCTTTTTTCTATTTTATAAATATTACGCATATGGGGCGGGAGGGACTCGAACCCCCGACACCACGGTCTTCAGCCGTGTGCTCTCCCAGCTGAGCTACCGCCCCACTAGGAAAAATATCAAAAGAGGATATTTAAAACTTATGTCAAAAATGAATTTATCCTAACTGGTTAAAATCAAAAAAAGAGAGAAGATTTTTAAAACAAGAAAGACAATAAGAAATATGCAAAAAAGAGGCCAGGTTACTATATTTATTATTATTGCAATTTTAATAATTGCTATAGTTGCATTAATCTTTTTTGTAGCAATCCCTAATGGTTGGTTCGGATTAAAATTACAGGAAGATAATTTAACGCCAATAAATAATTATTTTTCACAATGTTTTTTAGATAAATCAAAATATGCGGTAACTATTGTTGCATCACAAGCAGGATATAGCGATTTACAAAAGTATAGTCTAGCCGTTTTTTATGATGAAAAAACAGCATATTATTCTATAGATAATAAAACCGGAATTCCCCCAATCAATTTAATCGAAACAGAATTAGCAAAAGAAATAGATAAACAGATAGATTACTGTTTTACTTTTCCAACAGCATTAAAAGATTATCAAATCGTAAAAATCAATTGTTCATCAAAAGTCATTGTTTCAGATAAAATAAAAATTACCTTTGATTGCCCTATCCAAATAAACAAAGGGGCATTTTCATCAAAACTCCCAGAAAAGAATACATATAACTTTAATATAGATTATAATATTGTAAAAAAATTAAATATGTCAAGAAATTTAATTAATGAATATAATTCAAACAAACCATATGTCTGCTTAAATTGTATAAATAGTATCGCAGAGAACAATAATGTTTTTATTTCAATGTTACCAATAATTGATAATCAAACAATCAAGGAGTCATGGTTTTTAATAAAAGAACAATTTTACGAACAAAACATTTCCTGGAGATTTGCAATAAAAAATTAAAATGAAAATCACAAAATTATCTAATTTTGGGATGCTAAAAATTTCAAAGAAATTTTTTAGCAAAATAATTTTTGTAATTTTGATTGCATTATTAATTTCACCAATTTTTTCTCTTGCTCAATGTGTTGTGCAAGAAGGAGATGTTGAGTTTACTTCTGGAAATACAATTATCAATCAAGTAGATTCTAATAATGTGCATATTAGTTTTTTGTTTAAGATGGGTACTGAAAGAACCGCAATAGATCAAAATAATCTTGTAAATAACGTCTTAGAAAGATATTTTGGACAACCAATCAACCAAAACATTGCAGGGGGAATTAGTTCTACGTATTGCATCAATTTACAGAATTTAAGGGTAAATGAAATAACATATGTTGAATTGGGAGAAACAAAAATAAAAAAAATAAGTGAAATAGGGGAAGAGTTAGAAAAAAGATTAATAGAATCGGGATCTAGCGGAAATTTTTATCCCGGACTTTATATTTTAGATAATTTTTTATTTGATAGGAGTGATTTTAATGCGAGAATCAATACACCTATAATCTATTCTGCACTTCTTAATGAAAACCTTCTTCAAGAAAATACTAATGTAAATTTATATGGTCAAAATATTTTTGCGCCCGAAATTGTTTCTGGGGAAATTATTTACCCTTCTGGAGAAAAAAACGAAATTTATGCAGGATATTATTTAAAAACAAATAGTTATATTGGATATGTAAACAATATTAAATTACCTCAAAGCGAAATTGTAATTAAACCTACAGACAAGGAAACGAGAATTTCATTTAATGGCGGTAGAAAAAATCTTAGAGGAAATGGTTTTTTGGTAATTTCATTTTTTGATAATGGGATACCTTCTTCAGGAGATGTGATAACCAAATATCAAACTTCAGATAAATACTTTGGGCATATTTCGCGACTTTATTATACTAATGAGAACGTATTTGTTTCAAGACTTTATCCTCAAGATAACCTCGGATTTATAAGAGTTACTCCAAAACAAGATAGGGCTTATTTTGTAACTGTTGGTTTTGAAGAGAACAGAAATAATCCAGAAAGAGCACTTCTTGTTTTAGATGAAAGAGATGGTGGAACAAATTTAATTTCTGGGGCAAATATTTATGTCAAATCTGGAAATAATGAATTAAGGTTAAGACCTCAAGGAGGGCTTGCTACAGCGAATATAGATAGCACAGGTGCAATAACCGAATATGGGGGGCAGTTAGGAAGCCGAAACGTGCAATTAAAATTAGCAAACGACAACACATATATTTCTTCAGAATCTTTAGCAAATTTATTAGATTTTTCATTAGAAAATAGCGATTTTGGACTCGACTCTGAAAATTTTAAAATAGAAAAAATAGATTCTGGATTTAGCTTAATTGGGAAAAATTTTGCCTTAATTTTTCCATCAAATGAAGATAATTTTTTAAAAGAATTAAGAGCATAATTATTTGAGATATTTAGATCTTTCAAACAACCATTTTTCTCCTTGTTCAAAATTACCTAATTCAAAATATAAACCAGAAATTTCTCCGCTTAATTTTAATAGGGCAGAACTATAGCTTCCAATATCTCTTTCAGATTGGAAATATTCTTTCTCCCATATTTTTAATCCTTTTCTTATATCCCTCTTATCTCCAGAAAAATAGCTTTTACCGAGAAAATAATTTGGACTAAAAATAGCTTCTTCTCCACCAATGAGCTTAAAAAATTTTGCTTTTTTTCTTTCTTTATCGGCCTCTTTATAAAAATCCCTGGCTTTTTTCAAATTTCCACTTTTTTCAAAAGATAATCCTTTTAATGTATATAATAACATTTTTTCGACAGGAGCATCTGTCTTTAAAACTGTAGAATATTTTATACTTGAATCGGGCATATTTGCTAAATAAAATAGCAAATTTTTTTCAAACCTTTCCTCGACCCCATTACTTTTTATTTGACTTATTTCAATCAAGGCATTTGATTTATTAAATTTTGAATTTGCATGAGTGCAATACCCCATAATACAGGTCTCAGCAACATCTTCTGTTGGTATTATAAAACCCCTGCTGTTTTTTTTATCTTGGCAATCACCTTTTGAAGCAAGAACTCCAGCTAGCAATAATGCCAATCCCGTAATGCCAATTGCTTTTAATTTTCCCATGTTATCCTTAATAACTAAAACTATTTAAAGCTTTTGTTTTATACCTACTAATGAGTGACAATAAAGGTTAAATTAATAAAATTAATTGTAGATAATTATAAATATCTTGTTTATTTTTATATAAAAATAATAAATAAATAGCAAATACAAAAATCGTTAAAAAATGAAAAAAAGAATATTCGTATTTATCCTTTCTTTCTTATTAATTTCAATTTTCTTCGTGCAATTATCAGATGCAGGAGATATTTCCAATCCAGATTTCGAAGACAGAAATAACGTCCATATATTAAAAGAGGGAAATAATTTGAAAGTTTATGTTCCAGGAGCAGCAGGAAATTCTGCATGGGCACCAAGCATAGGTGGCGTAGCATTTTGTACAGATAATGCACAATATTTAACCGGGTGTGGGACATCTCAAGATGGTTATTGGGGAGTAATAATTAGTAATAATAATATGATTCCAATAAATAGCGATTTTTTTAATAGAATTTATAATCCACTCATTCAAATTAAAAATAATATAGCAATAGACCCTTATGGGGAAAATAGGGAATTAATAATTAACAGTAAAAATGAAATTATTTCTGGAAGAATAGATGTAAAATCTGATCAGATAGATGTTGGCAGAATTATTTATTCTAAAGATATATCCGTACCAATAGTAAACATGATTGGCACAATCAATTTTGATTCAGGAGAAATAATTCTTACAAATGGTGACAAATATTCTAAAAATAATTTTAAAATCAAGTGTATAAATGAAAATAATGTTTTAATAATTGCAGATAAGATAAATGTAAAAAGTATTGATAGGAATGGGGCAATAAGAATCCCTTTTTCTACAACATCAATAGCAACGTGCAATTCAAAATATTTAGAAGAATTTTACCCATTAAGAAGGATTTGGAGAACAATCATAGGGGTTGCCCCACAAGGTACCTTTTTAACCTGGCTTAAAGATAATAGTCTAGCTCGAAAAATCCTGGGAGAATATGCTTCAAAAAGTGATGATTTATGTATCAATAGCGACTCACAATTTATGATGTCTTTTGATCAATGTTCAACCAATGATGTAAAAGACTATACTTTTGCTCCATCATATCGTTATTTTAATCTTTATGCAAATTCAAATGAAAAACTAGGGGGATATTTATGTTCTCTTTCAGGAGGATTTACAATCGATGGACAGAAGGTATCTAGACAATGTATTAATCTAATTGACGGAAGCATTCCCTCTTTTACAGTAGCAGAAAACAATGAAATTCAGGTAGACAAACTAGCTTATACAGAAAATGGAAAAGACAATTATAATATTCCAGTATTATCTGAAGAAAATGAAGAAATCCTGGAGATAAACAACAAATATCAGAATATTGAAGTTGCTTATATAAATAATGCAGATGATATTGGACTTATAAAAACAAGTTAAATTATTCAAAAGAATCAAGATATTCTTTAACTTTTTTTGGAGTATAATTATTTTCTAATTGTTTTGCTTTTAAAATATATTTTTGAACACTATCTTGTTCTGAAACTTTTTCATTATAAAATCTTAAGGGTCCAAAAGCAACTAAAGACGCCCCACCATGTTTTGAAATAAATGAATCTTCCTTTTCCTTATCCATTTCATTCATACATTGAGAATAAAAAAGAGCAGCAGAATCGTTTTTTCCTTGAGCTTCTTTAATAATACCCATGGCAAGATAATCTAAGCAAGAATCATAAAGGGCATAATAAGAAGGTACACGATCTTTATCGAGTTTCTGTAAACCTTCCAGATTATTTCTATTTAATCTTCCTTCAAATGCAAAATGATTGCAAACATTATCAATTTCTCTGTTTAATAATTCTGCTTGATAGACTTCAACACTTTTTTTTGATTTTTTATTACATGATAGGAATGATGTCCCAGCTAATAATAATGTTAGTCCCACAAAGGTAATTGTCTTTAATTTTCCCATATTATCTTTACTGTTAGAAACTATTTAAAGCTTTTGTTTTATACCTACTAATGAGTGACAATAAAGCATTATCTCTAATGCAGATAAGATTATAAAAGCCTTTTTTATTAATAATATAAGGAGAATTAAGAGAATAAAATGAAATTTCATTCAGTTAGCGGATATAATGAAGTTGGAAAAAACATGTCAGTCATAGACTTGGGTAACGAAGCAATAGCTTTTGATATGGGTGTTTATCTTCCACCAATAGTTGAACTTGAAGAAAAAGAGAAAAAATTTGTTTCAGAACAAGGATTAAGGAAAATTGGAGCCCTTCCTGAAGATGACAAATTAAGTTTAGATGTTAAAAAGAAAATTAAAACTATTTGTTTATCTCATGCACATTTAGATCATGTTGGGGCAATTCCCTATATTGGGAATCATTACAATGCAGAAGTTGCAGGAACACCATACACTATAGAAGTTTTAAATTCATTATTAAAAGATAGAGAAAATAGACAAAATAGACCAAAACTTAACCCTATAAGGAGGGTAACCCCCAATTCTTCATTTATGACACAAGGTAAAAAATATGAGGTAGAATTTTTGAATATTACACATTCTACTCCGCAAGCATCTTTAATAGTAGTTCATACACCAAAAGGGGCAATAGTTTATGCTAATGATTTTAAATTTGATAATAACCCTATCATTGGAAAGAGACCCGATTACGACCGATTGAGGGAAATTGGAAAACAAGGAGTATTAGCTTTAATTGTAGAGTCATTATATGCAGATCATGAGGGGAAAACACCAAGTGAAAAAATTGCACGAGGTTTATTAGAAGATGTTTTATTGACAACAGAAAATAAAGGACAGGGCATTGTTGTAACTACTTTTTCGAGCCATATCGCGAGATTAAAGAGCATAGTTGATTGTGCAAAACAACTGAATAGGAAGATTTTATTTGTTGGAAGATCATTACATAAATATGTTAGTGCAGCAAATAATGCTAAACTTGTTCCATTCATGCAAGATATTAATTTAGTAACTTTTAGAGATCAACTTGAAAGAAAGTTGAAAAAAGCAAATCAAAATAAAAAAGATTGGCTTCTTGTTTGTACAGGTCATCAAGGAGAACCAGGGAGTATTCTTGAAAGAATGTCTAGAGGGGGACTTCCATATCGGCTTGGACATAGTGACCATGTTGTTTTTTCATCTAAGATTATCCCAACCCCAATAAATTTCGAAAATAGGGGGGTTGTAGATAAAAGATTAAAAGAAAAAGGAGTAAGAATTTTTACAGATGTGCACGTTTCTGGACATTGTAGCAGAGAGGATCTTAGAGATTTAATAACTATGTTAAATCCACAGCACATAATTCCAGCACATGCAGAAATTGGAAGAAGAAAAGCATTAGCAGAGCTTGCTACAGAGGTAGGATATGCAGTCAACAAAGATATTCATTTGATGTCTAATGGCGATAGTATAAATCTTAATTAAAAATTAAAAAAATGGTAAAAGAGGATCTTATTTGGGCAATAAAAAATGCAATGGAAAGAGGAGAGTCCATAGAATTAGCAAAAATAAGTCTATTAAATGCAGGATATAATTCCCAAGATGTAGAAGAAGCAGCAGAAAAAATTCAAGAAACACAAAAAAAATTTTCATTAAAAATTCCTTTCTTTAACAAATAATCTTAAGAGACTATAAACAGACTAGAGAACAATAACAATTCTTAAATATCTTTGATTCTGTTTTTTATTATGAAATTTTCACATATTGCAGATTGCCATTTAGGTTCTTGGAGAGAACCAAAGATGCAAGAACTTAATTTGAATTCATTTAAACAAGCAATAGAAATTAGCATAAAAGAAAAAGTAGACTTCATATTGATTGGAGGAGATTTGTTTGATACAGCTATTCCAAGCATAGAAATTATTGCATCTTGTGCAGAAAATTTAAAAGAACTAAAAGAGCAACAAATTCCCTGTTATATTATTCCCGGTTCCCATGATTTTTCTGCAAGTGGCAAAACAATGATAACAGTTTTGGAAAAGGCTGGTTTATGTATTAATATTTCTTATAATCTTTCTAATCTAAACAAACTATCTGAAAAAGTATTTTTTGATAAACCTTATTTTCTTTCAGGTTTAGCTGGGAAAAAATTAGGGTTAGAACAACAAGATCTTTTGGAATTTAATGGAGAAGTTAATGAGAGCAAATTTAACATCCTAGGATTGCATACAACAATAAAAGAACTTCTTCCAGAATCAATGCTCAATCAAGTTGAAAAAGGTAACATCAATGCAATTTCAGCAGAAGAAATTTTAAAAAATGAAAAATTAAAAAAATTCAATTATTTTGCATTAGGCCACATTCATAACCCACTTATTAAAGAGATTAAAGGAGAGGTTTTTGCTTATCCCGGGGCATTATTCCCAAATAATTTTTCAGAACTTGTTGAAAATAAAAGAGGAAATTTCCTTATTGTTAATTTTAATGAAGGAGAAGATACAAAGATTTCAGATATAAGGGAAATCCCAATAGAGACAAAAAAAGTACAATTCATAGATGTAAGGGCAGATGGTTTAAATCCAATTTCATTAAGGGAGAAAATTTTCTCTGAAGCTAAAAATTTAGATTTAGAAAATAAAATAGTTGCAATAAAGATTCAAGGAATAATGGAAAATGGAAAAATTTCAGACATTTCTTTTGATGAAATAGAAACTTATTTTGAATCTCGTAATATCTACTGTTTATTAAGAAATATTTCCAAATTAGAAAGCAAAGAATTTGAAATGCAAATAGATGAAAGTGAGGGCAAAACAATGGAGGAGATAGAAAGTCATGTAATCAATTCTGCATTAGAACAAAAAGCAATTTCACTTGATGAAAAAGAAAGGCTCACGGTTTTAATGAAAACCATGGACACTGAAAAAATAGAGGGTGAAACAAATGACACTTTTGCTACGAGAATAACAAATGATCTTGTTGCCATATTGGATTTAAAGGAAATTTGGAGTTAAAATGATAATAAAAAAAATTTCACTAAAAAATATAAGAAGCTATCTAGAACAAGAAATTAATTTTTCAGAAGGAAAAAGCCTTTTAAGTGGGGATATTGGTTCAGGAAAAACGACCTTGCTTCTATCTTTAGAATTTGCCTTATTTGGATTGCAAAAAGGAATTATTGAAGGAAGCGCCCTTTTAAGAAATGGAGAAAAAGAAGGCAAGATAGAATTGGTTTTTGATATCAATGGAACAGAGTATACTGTAAGTAGGAATTTGAAAAGAGATTCAAAAGGGAGCATTTCTCAAGAAAATTGCTTCTTGAGTTTTAATGGAATTAAAAAAGAATTATCTACAAAAGAATTGAAAACATTTGTTATTGATATTTTAGGATATCCTTCTCAACTTATCAACAAACAAAATTTGGTTTATAGATATACAGTATATACTCCACAGGAAGAAATGAAAAAAATCCTGATAGAAGATAAGGAAGAAAGAATAGATACTTTGAGAAAAGTTTTTGATATAGATAAATATAAAAGAATTTTAAATGCGAGTGAAATTTTTCTTTTAAAATTAAGAGAAAAAAAGAAAGAGAAAGAAGGACAGGTATTCGATCTTCCAATTAAAGAAAAAGAAATTATCTTGAAAAAGGAAGAAAATTCAAGGGTAAAAGAGGGTTTTGAAATTGCAAACAAAAAACTCATTGTTATAGAAAAAGAATTAGAAGAAAAGAGAAAATTAGTCGAGACAAAAGAGAACGAGATAAAAAAAATAAGGGAAATTAAAGAGAAGACAGCATCAATAGAATCTTCATTAAGGGAAAAAAAGGGTTCTCTTAAGGAAAAAATTTTAGAATTGTCTGAACTCGAATTAAATATCAAGACACTTAAGGGGCAAATTAAACAAGAAGAATTTAATGAAAATATTCAAAATATTAAAAAAATAATTTCTGACAAGGAAGATGAATTAGAGCAAACAGAAAAAAAACATAGAACATTTGAATTAAATTCAGCTCAAATAAAATCAAAAAGAGAAGATCTTCTAAATAACCTAAAGAATTTTTCAGAACTAAAACAATGTCCTGTTTGTAAACAAGAAGTTGATGATAAACACAAGGAAAAAATTTCATCAGAAATTTTAGAAAAAATACAGGGTTTTTCTTCTGCTTTAGAATTAAATCAAAAACAAATACACGAATTGCAAGAAAAAGCAAACATTATTGAGAAAGAAATAAAGATATTAAAAGAAAGAGAAAGATGTTTTGAATTAAATGAGTTAAAACTTCAAAATATTTCAGAAAAAGAAAAAAGAGAAACCCTATTAAAAGAACAAATAAAAATCTTAGAAAAAAATATTGCAGAATTTGAAAAACAAATAGGCGAAAACGCAGATAAAATAGGGGTTTTTTTAAATCTTGAATTAGATTTGAATAAATTAAAACAAGAATTTAGGGAAAAAGAGATTACTGAAAGAAATGCGATAATTGAAAAGACTTCTTTAAGTCAAAGGACGATAGATCTTGAAAGAGCCATCAAAGAGTATGAATTAGAAATAGGGCGAAAAAGAAACATTGTTGATCAAATAAGCAAAATTCAAAAATTACAGGATTTCTTTTCAAAGAATTTTTCAGAGATTTTATCTAATATAGAGAAACAAGTTATGTTAAAATTAAATTATGAATTTAATTCTCTTTTCAAGAATTGGAGTTCAATGTTAATTGAAAATGAGAACATGCAAGCAAGAATTGATGAGGAATTTAGTCCAATGATTGAACAAGCAGGGCATGATATTAGTTACAAATATTTAAGTGGGGGAGAAAGAACAGCCCTAGCCCTAGCATATCGTCTTGCATTAAATCAAGTAATAAACTCAATGTTGACCGGAATAAAAACAAGAGAACTTTTGATTTTAGATGAACCAACAGAAGGGTTTAGTTCAAAACAACTTGAAAAAATGCGTCAAGTTCTTAATGAAATAAAAGTTAAACAACTTATAATTGTAAGTCATGAAGCACAAATAGAAAATTTTGTCGAAAAAATAATTTATCTAAAAAAAGAAGGACATGAAACACACGTAAGTGTTTAAAAGATTATTAAAAAATAGTTGATTAAAAAGTAGGCAAAAATATCAAAAATTTAATTTTCTACAACTAAATAGTAATTTCTAAAAGGAAAAAATATTTAAATGACCTTTTGTATAGCTTTTTCATGAAAAAGAGTCTTTTAGCATTGTTCTTTGCTATATTTTTTGTATCGTTAACATTAAATGCATCTGCATTCAGTTTTGAAAAAACACCAATCCATGACGTAGTTGCATCTGAACTAAGCATTCCAGCAACATATAATTTTACATTAGTTAATACCGGAGGAGAAGATTATTTTAAAGTATATAGCCTAGTTAACATAAAGACACTCCCTTTAACCCCTTTTCCAGTAAAAAGTCTTGAAGTTTACAATTTTATTTTTAGTGCCTTACCATTAGAGAGAGCAGACCAAAAAGGGAAATTTGCATATGGTTATTATATTAAAGGAGAAAAAGCTGGCGCAATGCAAGACCTTGTTGAACTTAAGGTTCTTCCATTAAAAGACATAATCCGAATTACTGTTGCAGATATTGCAAGAGACGACATTGCAATTGGATTGAATATCAGCGTTCCAGAAAACATAGATTTGGGAAATGCAACAATTTATATTGAATCAGAATTGGGAAAAATTTCAAAAACAGATTCAATGCCAGTAAAAGAATCTAAGACAATTAATGTCCCATTCACATCAGATATCAAGACAATAGTTGCAGGAAAATATCCAATAAGAGTAACATTCTATTTAAACAAGGAATATAATTATACTGTTGGTGTAAATGCGACAGTAACAGAGATTTCAACAATTACTTCTTCAGAAACCGTTAAAAGAGGATTTTTTGGATTCAAGACAATAATCACAAAGAAAAATGATGGGAATACAATCAAATTAGTTTCTGCAGAATTAACCAAGAATCGGTTTGAAAGAGCATTTACATCATACAATCTTGCACCAACATCTGAAGGTGAAAATGCATGGTTTATAGAACAAACATGGGAAAAAGAGCTTAAACCTGGTGAATCTTTAATTGTAGAGGCATCAACGGACTACACTATACCAATAATCATCTTAGCATTGTTAATTATTTCAACAATTTCCTTAATAATTGTTAGAAGGCCAAGACTCATTGTGAGGAAGAAAGCAATAAAAATGCAAACAAAAGGTGGAGAATTTGCAGTAAAGGTAATTTTATTTGCAAAGAACATTTCACAAGAAGCAAAAGAGGTAACAATGATTGATCAAATTCCAGGAGTCACACAATTATATGAAAAATTCGGCGCAGCAAAGCCAGAAAAGATAGAAGGAAATAGGTTGACTTGGAGATTTGGAACAGTTCTTCCAGGAGAAGAAATAATCGTTTCATATGTTATTTATTCAAAGGTAAGACCTATAGGGACAATGATTCTTCCAGAAACAGTTGTTCACTATTTGAATCAAAGAGATAAGAGGAAATATGCAAGCTCTAATAGAGTTTTGGTAGTTTCTAATGACTAAAGGTCATTGGAATAGATTTAAATTCTTTTGACTAGTAATCTTTTAAAACACAAATATCTTAATAAATTAGAAAAAAAGGGATAATCAAAATGGAAAAATTCATTTCAATTAAAGAAGCAATAAAAAAAGGTAAAGGAAATATTGCTATTCGTGGATGGGTTTATCGTGAAAGAAAGATGAAAGATAAAGCATTCGTTGTTTTAAGAGATTCTTCAGAGATAATTCAATGTGTTGTTAAGGAAGAACATGTTTCTAAAAAAGAATGGGAAGCATTACAAAAAATCCTAATTGAAAGTTCAATGGAAATAGAAGGAGATATAAAAGAAGATAAAAGAGCCCCAACAGGGTATGAAATAGATGTTAAGAAATTAAATGTTGTGGGTTATTCTGAAGCATATCCAATTACTCAAGAATTAAACGAGGATTTATTATTAGATAGGAGACATTTATGGTTAAGAAGCAGAAAGATGACTGCAATAATGAAAATTAGAAGTACGGTGTTCGGAGCAGTTCATGAATATTACAGGGGTAAGGGATTTTATGAATTTCAAAGTCCAGTAATTATTCCAGGTGGTGCAGAAGAAGGACCAACATTATTTGAAGTAAATTATTTTGGCAAAAAAGCTTATTTAACTCAAACATGGCAACTTTATGCAGAACCTGCAATGTTTGCTCTTGAAAAAATTTATACAATGGCCCCAACATTCAGAGCAGAAAAAAGTAAAACTTCTAGACACTTAACTGAATTTTGGATGCAAGAGATGGAGGTTGCATGGATTGGTTTAGATGAATTAATGGATTATGCAGAAGAATTAATTAAACATATAATTAAGCGAGTTTTAGAAAATAATCAAGAAGAATTAAAAATCTTGGGAAGAGATCCAAAAAAATTAGAACCAACATTAAAAAAGAAATTTCCAAGAATTACTTATGACGAAGCATTAAAATTATTGAAAGAAAAATGCAAAATGAATGTTCCTTGGGGAAAAGATCTCAGAACACTCGAAGAAGATAAATTAATGGAACTTTATGACGTTCCTTTATTTGTAACCCATTATCCAAAAGAAATCATGGCTTTTTATAAACCAAGAGATCCAAAAAATCCAAAAGTTGCTGTTTGTTTTGATTTACTAGGACCAGAGGGAAATCATGAAATTATGGGTGGAAGTGAAAGAGACACAAGTATAGAAGAATTAACAAAAACTTTGAAAAGTAAGGGAGAAAAAATAGAAGATTATAGTTATTATCTAGATACAAGAAAGTATGGGAGCATCCCACATGCAGGTTTTGGTATGGGTACAGAGAGAGTAATCAAATGGATAACCGGTGTAGATAATGTGAAGGACACAATTGCATTCCCTAGGACAATGAATCGATTTACACCCTAATTTTTTTCTTCAATATATTTATAAATTCTAAAACACAATCAGAAATATGCAAAAGAGGCGTTATGGAAAAGAGGAAAGCAAACAGAAAACATATCTAACACTTGCGATGGCTTTGTCTGTAGCAGCAATTTTGTTTCTTATTATTAATTCAGTTTATTTAGAGGTAAATAAACAACGATTTGTATCAGAATTAAAACTCAACCCAAATATATCTTTGCAGACAATACACACAATACCTATTCTAGTGGATCTTGTTGTTGTTATTTGGATTGCATTAGCATTAATTTTAGCTTTTTCCTTATTCTTTTTAAAAGGAACAAAGTGTTTATGGGTTGTTCTTTTAATAGTTTCTATAATTTCATTAATTACATTTAGGATAGATTCTTTTATTATGGGGATTTTAGCAAGCATATTTTATTCAAAGACATTAAAATTTAGGTATTAATCAGGGGCAATAAATGAAGTTAGGAAATTCTGAAATTATTTGGTTGGGGCATTCTGGGTTTAAAATAAAATTAAATGAAAAAATAATTTATATTGATCCATTTCAAATATCTGAAAATGAAAAGGAAAAAGCAGATATTATTTTAATAACACATAGCCACTATGACCATTTTTCACAACAAGATTTAGATAAAATCATTAGGGATGGAACAACGTTGATTTGCACACCAGATTCTCAGAGTAAAGCAACAAGATTAAACGCAAAACTTAATTTAATGTTAGCAGAACCCGGAAGAGAGTTTAATATAGCGGATATTAAAATAAAAACAATCGAAGCATATAATGAGAAAAAACAATTTCATCCAAAAAGCGAGTATTGGGTGGGATATTTGATTCAATCAAACGGCCTTGTTATCTATCATGCAGGAGATACAGATAAGATAAAAGAAATGGAAAAATTAACAGGTTATGCAAAAAAAGATAATCAATTTATCATTCTTCTTCCAGTCGGTGGAAATTTTACAATGAATTCAGAAGAAGCTGCAGAAGCAGCTTCATTAATCAAACCAACACTTGCAATCCCTATGCATTACGGAACAATTGTTGGTTCAAGAACAGATGCCGAAAACTTTGTCAAATTCTGTGAAGAAAAAGGAACCAAGGCAGAAATTTTAGAGAAAGGGAAATAATTAGAATTTCATAATTCTTTTCTTAGTATCTCGTTTCATCAACAACACAACCCTAGAATCTTTTTTCTCATCAATTATTTTGTATTTGCAAAGTTTTCCTATTTTATTTGCGAATTCCCTAACTTCTTCATGAAGGGGCATGAAATTTAATCCAAGTCTGTTTCGAGAAAATCCAACAGCCATATATGCTTTTATTTCTACAAACATCGGATCTGCTTTTTTGACAAGTTTAGCATAATCTACTTCACCAATCATGTTAATATTTTTGACCAATGTTAATCTTAATACGGTTCTTGTTTTTTTCTTGAGTTTTTTTACAATATCTAAGGTTTTCATTAAATTTTTCCAACCATTTTTTATTTGTGGTTGATTAATAATCTTGTAAACTTTTTCATTTGGGGCATCCAATGAAACATATAGTTGTGTTGGTGGACATATTTTTGCCAGAATATCAGGGCATTCTCCATTTGTAACTAAGAAAGAAGTTTTTCCAATTTTTTTTAATTCTTTAATCAAATCTGAAATTTTAGGATAAAGAGTAGGTTCCCCTGCTAAAGAGATTGCGAAATGCATTGGTTCTTGAGCCTCTTGAAATCTTTTTTTGTTAACTTTTTCATTGCCCCCAAATCCGGCTAGCAATTTTCTTTGTTCCCTTATACATCCTTCAATAATTGTTTTCGGATCATCCAGATTGTTTATAGGCATCTTTTCTCCAAGCGTGTTTTCAATAGCTCTCCAACAAAAAAGACATCTGTGCTGACACCATGAAATACTTGGAGACATTTGACAGCATCTATGACTCTTAATTCCATAAAATTGTTGTTTGTAACAAGACCCTTCATCTTTTAATGATCTTTTTGTCCACATACAAATTTGAACAGCAGAATGTTTACCAACTAAACCATAATGTTGTTTTTTAAATTGTTCTTGCAGCTTTATTGGAATCAATTCGGTGCTTTTATTTTCTTTTTTACTTTTCATTTTTTTTCAAATATATCTTTTATGCTTGAAAATGCTGCGCATTTTCGGCATCTCGAAATGAGATAAATAATTTCGCGATTTCTTGAATTGTTCTAACATGGTTTAATTTTAATCTTAGTTTTGTACCACCCAATAAACCTTTGGTAAAATAAATTGAATTTGCTTTAATTGTTCCAAAACCAACATTGTTTTCTTCAGCTAATTTGAGATATTCTAATAATTGTTCTATCCTTTGTTCTGGCGTTGAAATATAATATTTTCCTGTTTTAAAATAATCTTTTATTTCTTGAAAAATTCTCGGATTTCCCCTTGTAGCTCGCCCAATCATAATATAATCGCACCCGGTTTCTTCTAGCATTTTTTTTGCATCTTCAGGATTGTTAATATCTCCATTTCCA
The DNA here is from genome assembly GCA_018304245.1 of Candidatus Pacearchaeota archaeon. Lineage (GTDB taxonomy): Archaea > Nanobdellota > Nanobdellia > Pacearchaeales > UBA284 > UBA284. The sequence continues at coordinate 35,881 of JAGVWO010000005.1, read as the reverse complement.
ATAACAGGAATTTTTAATTCTTGTTTTAATTGTTTAATTGCATTCCAATCAGATTTTCCACCATATGCTTGTTTTACTGTTCTTGCATGTAATGTTATCGCCGATGCTCCTGCTTCTTCTATTGTTTTTCCTATTTCAAGAAAATTAAGTTTATTTTCATCCGGACCCAATCTAATCTTTGCAGTTATTGGGACATTTGAAACCTTAACACATTCTTCAATTATTTCCTTGATTTTATTTTTTCTTATTAATAATGCAGAGCCCGCACCCTGTTTAACAATGGCTTTTGCAGGACATCCAAAATTAATATCAATTACATTAAAGAGATCTTGGTGATCTTTTATTGATCTCACAAAATTTTCAGTATTTTGTCCAAATAATTGTAACCCGATATTTTTTTCATTTTCTGCTTTTTTAATAAGAATTTTTGCAGCTTTACCACTTCTTGCGAGTGCATTTGCAGAAACCATTTCAGTATATGTAAGGGCTGCACCGTATTTTTTGCACAATTCTCTAAATGCTGGATCGGTAATTCCTGCCATTGGCGCTAAGATACATTTACCATTTAACTTAGGAAATTTTATCATTTTAATATCAACGGGATAAGCTTTAAATAACTAACTTTTCTTTTTATGTGATGGATTATTCATTGAAACCAACATGGCAAAGGGGGATATTAACTTTGATTTTAATATTCGTATTTTTCTTTTTACCAACAATACCAGCATTAAATCAAATTCAATGCATAAGGACTCCATGCAACCCCCTAGAAACAATGGTTGCACCATATCAACTTTTTAATCAAAATATTATTTCATCTAGTTGGACATTAATGTATAAATAAAACCTCGACAGATACCAATTTACTCCCAATTAGATTTTATAATGGCGATAAACAGATTTTAGAGATAAAAGCAGAAGTCGCAGATACTATTTGGAAACAAGCAATTGGTCTAATGAATAGAACAAATCTTCCAGAAGATCAGGGAATGCTTTTTATTTTTGATAGTGAAAGAAAAAGGGAATTTTGGATGAAAAACACAATTATCCCATTAGATATGATTTTTCTTGATAAAGATTTTAAGATCGTGAATATAATTAAAAATGCGCAACCTTGCAAATCCCTTGATTGCGAATTTTATTCTTCCACAGGCCCTGCTAGGTATGTCATAGAAATAAATGGCGGGCTTTCTTCAAAATATAATATCACAAATCAAACAAAGATTTCTTGGTGAGTAACATAAAATAAGATGAGCAAATTCAGAGAACTTCTCAATAAAGAATTAAAATTTAGCGACAAAGAAAAAGAATTTCTCCCAGCAGGTTATCAGAGAATTGGAGATATAATCATCATTAATTTAGATAATAAAGTAAAGCGAAAAGAAAAGCAAATTGCACTTGCTATCAAGAAACTATTTCCATCTGTAAAAACGATTTGCATTCGTGAAGGGAAAATTATTGGAAAATTAAGAAAGCCAAGAGTAAGGATTATTCTTGGAAAAGAAACAGAAACAATCCATCATGAGGGAAGGTGTTTGTATCAAATTGATGTAAAAAAAGCAATGTTTTCTCAAGGAAATTTATTTGAGAGACACCGACTTTCTAAAAATATTTTAAAAAATGAAATAATTGTAGACATGTTTGCAGGAATTGGTTATTTTTCAATTCCTTTTGCAAAACAAGGAGCAAAAGTTTATGCAATTGAATTAGCTAAAGACTCTTACAGATATCTTGTTAAAAATTCTAAATTAAATAAGGTAGATAAAAATCTTGTTGCAACCCATGGGGATTCAAAAAAAGAATTAATAATTCTCGCAAAAAAAGGAATTAAGGCAGATATAATCAGTATGGGTTACATCCCAACCCCGATTAGTTTTTTCAAATATGCATTAAAACTTGCAAAATTAAACACACGCATTTTATTTCATTGTCTTCTTTCAAAATATCCGGAAAAAGAAAAGAAAGATTTAGATAAACTTCTTTTACACTTAAAAAAAGATGCAGAAAAAGAAAAATTCAGATTTTCATATTCTAAACATTTTGTTAAAAGTTTTTCACCGGGGAATAATCATTGGGTTTTAGAACTAAAATTAACTAGGTAGAAATTTAGATAAAAATTAAAAAACAAGAACGTAAATTATCCCTAACATAAATAATATTGTTAAGAAAACCATAATCCAAATTGGTAATGGCATAGAATATTCTGGTTTTCTATCACCTTCTTTTTTTGCTTTGTACAACATGAGTAAAGCAAGAATTCCAGTGATGCCTCCTGAAATACCTCCACTCAATTCTAAAAATGTAACAAATGAACCAAAATTAAAAAAATAAACAATCAAGAAAATAATCAATGGAATAAAACAAGCCAAAGCAAAAGATAGGATTTTGTTGAGCTTTAAATCGAGATGGTATGTGTCTTTTAATGCAGTACTTAAAATTATGAATGCATTTAACATTCCAACAACCCCTAAGAGTGTGGGTAATTTTCCTAACGAGAATGTTGCTATCTCTGGAGTGGATTTTCCCATAAAACCAAGGATAACAAATGTAAATAAAATGTAGAGAATAATTGGGATAAGTGTTCCCCAAATAATACATTTTTTCATCAATTTTTCATTTTTCTTTAATTCTTGTTTAAGTTCAGGCAAGGCAGAATATCCCAGCATTGCAAAAAAAACAACACCATAAGGGAAAACTAAATCACTAAAATTATCCCCCATGTAGCTGAGATTAATTGAATCAATTTTTGGAATAAAGAACAAGGCAATTATAACTACAATAACAATTAAGGAAATTACACCAATACTAACTTCTTTTTTTACTGCATCCAATCCCAAAAATACAAATAAACAAGCAAAGATAAAAAATAAAAGGGTTAAGTAAAAACTAGCATTAAGATTTTCAAACAAAATAAAACTAAGGCTTTGGCCTTCTGCAATGAGATATGCAATTAATGCAGAATATATCCCAAAGATCACAGAAAAAAGCATAATATATTTTCCAGTTTTTCCAAGGTATTTTTCAGCATACCCTGTAAGTTGATGATCTCCTTTTGTTCTTAATGAAACCTCCCCTAAATAAAGGTGCATGTTTAGATTAATCAATCCAAGAAATAATATGAATAACAATCCAACCAAAAATCCAGATTTAGAAATAGCATAGGGCATTCCTAGAATTCCTGCTCCAATCATTGTTCCTGCAAGGGTGGCTATTCCTGCAAGCAATACACCTCCTTTCATTTTGATTTTATACTCTAATATGCAATGAAAAACTATTTTAAATAAGTTTTCCAATGATTTTTACGGGCTTATAGTTTAACGGATAGAACAGGCGGCTTCGGACCGCCAGATCGAGGTTCGATTCGAGAAACACTAAAAATTTAATAAATTTTTGTGCGCCAAAAATCTAAAGATTTTTGAGCGTTTTCGGTGCACAGGAAATTAAAAATTTCCTAAGTGCCTCATAAGCCCGTATTCTTTATTTTTTAAATCCAATTCCAAAGATTTTTAAAAGTGGTTTAATAGAAAGAAAGATGGCTATACAGGGATTAATTGTACCACCAAATTATTTTAGTAAATTAGAAAGTGAAAAAATAAACGCTTCTCTGATTTATCTTTTTGGTCCAATTACTGGTGCACCAAATTGGCATGAAGAAGCAATTAAAAGAATTCGTTTTTACAGTCCTGATGTATATATTGCATGCCCAAGTGGGAGGTTAGATAAGGAATTTATAGAGGGAATAAAGCCCCTTGGTGCAAAAAATGGAGAAGAGCAAAACGAATGGGAAAATTATCATAGGGAAAGGGCACAAAAAAAAGGATGTATTCTTTTCTGGTTTGCAAAACAAACTAAGCCAATTTCATTCTCACCACAATTCAAAATTTATGCACATAGCGCAACAACACAGATTGGTAGATATTCTATTTTACAAAGACAAGATAAAAAAATAAAAATTGCAGTAGGAATTGAACCGGGATTTTTTGGAGAAAGATCTTTGGCGAATACCTTAACAAAAGATGACCCAAACATAAAGATCTTTTCTGGATTAGAAGAAACATGCAAGGAAGCAGCAATTCTCGCATGCAAATAAACTGAAAGTAAAATGGAAATTCAAATAGATAAACAAAAAAAAGAATCTAAATTAACAAAATTTTTAAAAGATTCATTGACAAGGGATTTATCTTCTTTTACCTTTGAAACAATTACTTATTATCCTGAATTTATTAGGATGATGTTTCTTAAAATGACTGGTTTAGGAAAATGCAAGCAAAAATATTGCAATCATGGAGATTATTGCGAGTTATCAAGGAAATTTTTAACCCATAAATTGTTTGTGGAATATTTTTGTAAAATAGATGGATATGGGCCTGATGAAAACAGGATAAGAGATAGAGGAATATTTCATACATATATTGGCTGTTCAATTAATGAAAAATAATAACAATACTTATAAATATAATTTTCTTAAATAAAATATTAATATTAGATGGTGAAAATGAGATATTTAGGCTATGTAGATTTATCTCATAAGCCAAAAAAATAAAAATAATTTGATTAATTTTAATCAATTGTAGTGAATAAAATATTTTCTTAATTAAAAATGGAAAGAAAACAATGGGATAAATATGCGAAAAATTATCATAAGGAAATTATAAGTCCTCTTCAAAAAAAAGTAATAAATCCTCTTTTTTCAGATATTTTAAAAATAGCCAACAGGAAAAAATTAATTGTAGCAGATGTTGGTACAGGTATTGGGGATCTTTTACCTTTTTTATCACAAAATTTCAAAAAAGTTTATGCTATAGATTTTTCTAAAAAAATGTTAAAAATAGCAAAACAAAGGAATTCCTTAGTTAACAACATTATATTTAAAGAAGCTGATTTAAGAAAACTTGTTGATTTGGATTTAAAATTGAATATGATTATTTCTGTAAATTCTATATTGGGTCCTTCTTTTGAGCAAGTAGAAAAATCTTTTGAACAAATATCTGGTTCATTGAAAGAAGGAGGTATTTTTATAGGGATTTTTCCGGCAATGGAATCTATATTATACAATTTTATGCTTGTCTATGAAAGGGAATATTCTAAGGTTAAAAATGAAAAACGAGCATTAAAAGATACAAAAAAAATCTCTGAAAGAAAAAAATATAATTTTATTATGGGGGTATTTGATGATAATGGTGAAAAACAAAAAAATTATTATCAATTTGAACTTAGAAACAGACTGAAAAAAGCATCATTTAAAAAAATTAAGTTCAAAAAAGTGTTATATCCTTGGGGTAAGGGGTGTGGGGATTTTGAAGACTTTTATGGCATGCCCAAAATGTGGGATTGGTATGTAACAGCAATTAAAAAATAATCTTATTAAATAATCAAAAACCGGTACGAAAGGTTTATAAATATTCCCTGGATTTTTCTTCTAGATATAAATTTATCTATAGATAAAAATGGCAGGAGAAAAACCAAACTTTAACATTGTCTTTATTGGACACGTTGACCACGGAAAGAGTACTTCAATTGGAAGACTTTTGTATGAAACTGGAAAGTTTACAGAACAAGAATTAGCAAAGATGAAAGACTTAGCTGAAAAGCTGGGTAAGAAGGGTTTCGAATTCGCTTTCGCTATGGACCACTTGAAGGAAGAAAGAGAACGTGGAGTCACCATTGATCTATCTTACAAGAAACTTCCAACAAAGAAGTTCAACGTAACAATTATTGATGCACCTGGTCACAAGGACTTTATTAAGAACATGATTACAGGGACATCACAAGCAGACGCTGCAATTTTGACTGTATCAGCTGCAGAAGGAGTAATGGCACAGACAAAAGAACACGTATGGTTATGTAGAACAATGGGCGTTTCGCAAATAGCTGTTTTAGTTAACAAAATAGACGTAGTTAACTATGACCAAGCAAAATACACAAAGGTAAAAGAAGAATTGTCTGTTCTTTTGAAAACTGCAGGTTACAAGGTTGAAACTATCAACTTTATTCCAGCAAGCGCTATCGAAGGTGAGAATATCACAAAGAGAACTGACAAACTTAAATGGTATAATGGACCAACTCTTTTGGAACAATTCGATTTATTCGAAGAACCAAAGAAACCAACAGACCTACCTATGAGAATGCCTATCCAGGATGTTTATACAATCACTGGAGTTGGAACAGTACCAGTAGGAAAGATCGAAACCGGTATCATGAAACCTGGAGATAAGATCATCATTTTGCCAGCAAAAACTGGAAAAGGCGTCATCGGTGAAATTAAAACTGTAGAAATGCACCACGAAGCTTTGAAAGAAGGATTAGCTGGAGATAATGTTGGACTTAATTTGAGAGGAATCAATAAAACAGATATCGCAAGAGGAGACGTTATTGCACATGTTGACAGTCCGCCAAGTATGGCTGAAGAAATCACAGCACAAATCGCTGTTATTAATCATCCAACTGTTATCGCACAAGGGTATACACCAGTTATGCACATCCACACTGCACAAGTACCAGTACAATTTACTGAACTTGTAAAGAAGATAGATCCAAAAACTGGGCAAGTAACACAAGAACATCCAGAGTTCCTAAAGAACGGAGATGTTGCTATTGTTAAGATGAGGCCAGTAAAACCACTTGTAATCGAGAAGCAGAGTGTAAATCCACACATGGCAAGATTCGCAATCAGAGATGCAGGTTCAACAGTCGCAGCAGGTGTCTGTATCGACCTAGTAGCAAAGAAAATTTAATTTTTTATTTAATTTTCTAATTTTTTTCTTTTTCTTTTTTTCTTTTTTTTATTTCTTTTATTTCATTATGTTTCTTAAATGAAATTTTCTTTAGAGGAAAGTTTAAATTTTTGAATTGATTTGTTTGGATATGTCAAAAACAAAATTTAATTGTGATAATTGCAATAAGGATTTTTTAGCATATATATCACAAAGAAAAAATAAATTAAAATTTTGCTCAGTTAGCTGTAAAGCAAAATATCTAAAGGGAGGACAATTTCAAAAGGGACACGGATTTTCTAAAGAAGAATTAATAAAAATGAGTGAATCTCGTAAAAAAAATCCAATAAATTACTGGAAAGGCAAAAAAATGTATGCTGAAACAAAATTAAAAATTAGTAGGGCAAGAAAAGGAAAAAAACTTTCAGAAGAAACAAAAAGAAAGATGATTGGAAGAAAAGCCTGGAATAAAAATTTAATTGGATTTATGGCAGGAGAAAAATCACATTTATGGAAAGGGGGAATTACACCAATAAATGCAAAAATAAGAACCTCATTACCTTTTAAAAATTGGAGAACTGCTGTTTTTAAAAGAGATAACTGGACTTGTTATATTTGTAAACAAAGAGGTAGAAAATTAGAAGCACACCATATAAAATCATTTTCAGATTACCCCGATTTAAGATTTTCAGTAGAAAATGGAATAACTCTTTGTAATGAATGTCATAAAAAAACAGAAAATTATGGTAGAAAAAATCGGTTTAAACAAAAATAAAAATCTAGTTTAAATAGAGTAAAATATAAAAGGAATTTTCTGTTAATTAAGATATGACAAAAGGATATTTTTTTAGAGGAAATCCGGTAAGTTTTGAAGAAGCATTCCCCGAGATAGAAGAAATTAAAATTGAAGGAACAGAAGGAGATATTGCGCAAAGAAATAAGCTTTCCTTAAATAAAAAAACATGGGGAATTTCTTGTAGTAATCCTCTTTGTAAAGACAAAGGATATGGTGTAAAATTAGGGGATTTTATTTCTGAAATGTATCATAAAAAAGAAACATCTAAAGAAAAGATAATTTCTTGTGGTGGATACGAAAGTATGGGTAGGGGACAAACAAGGAGATGTTTAAATCATTTGAGTATAAGGGTTGAAATTAAGTATAAACTTCCAGAAGTGCAACAAGAAGTAGAGAATTAATTAAGATTCCCGAATCTGCGACATTCCCCCATCAATCCAAAACCTTTAAATATCCTCGAAGAGTTTGTAATATATCATTAATTAAATCACTTGATATCAAATATCACGTATCACAGGATTATACTTATGCCTATCATGGGCTAAATGAATTCTGTTCGATATTAATATCAATTCGCTAGAAAATCCAATATTTTCGGCGATAAAATTTACAGGAGGTAAATTAAAATGGGAAAAGTAAGTCCCCCATCAATTAAGTATGTCATTAAGGCAAAGTTCACTGCTACAGGTATGGTTGAAAAACCAGATGTAATAGGTGCAATTTTCGGACAGACAGAAGGATTACTTGGGGAAGAATTAGAATTAAGAGAACTTCAAAAAAAAGGAAAGATAGGAAGAATAGACGCAGAAATGGATGTTAAAGAAAGCATGACAACAGGAATCGTAACTATTCCAACTTCTATTGATAAAGCAGAAACAACATTAATTGCAGCAGCAGTCGAAACAATCGACAGAGTAGGACCATGCGATGCAAAATTCGAAATAGAAGGAATCGAAGATGTTAGAACAAGTAAGAGAGATTTTATTCTTGAAAGAGCCAAAGCATTAATGGAAAAATTAAGCTCAGGCACTCCAGAAATAAGAGAAATGGAACAATCTGTTATTGACCATTCAAAGACAGTAAGAGTCAGAGAAATTGGAGATGAAAAAATAGCAGCAGGTCCTGACGTAGAAATCAGCAATGAGATAATTGTTGTTGAAGGAAGAGCAGACGTTGTCAATCTTCTTAAGGCGGGAATAAAAAATGCAATTGCAATGAATGGAACAAAAATTCCAAAGATTGTCGCAGATATGTCTAAGGAAAAAGAAGTAACTCTTTTTGTTGATGGAGACAGGGGCGGATTATTAATTGCAAAAAACGTAATTGGTTCTATAAGAATCAAAAATGTTGCAGTGGCTCCAGATGGAAAAGAAGTCGAAGAACTTGTTGAAAAAGAAGCAGTAGCTTGTTTAAGAAATAAAATGCCTGCATCTGAATTTCTTGATAAATATTTGAATTCAAGAGAAACAGGAGACTCTAGAGGATACGGCAATCGAGATTCTAGGGACAGGCCATATGAGGATAGAAGACCAACAAGTCGTGGAACAAGTAGTAATGAAGGAAATGGAGAAAGAACAAGTTCAAGAGGAGCATACTACTCTCGAGAACAACCACAACCAACTGCATTTGAACAAGTTAAGATAACAGATTCTGATGTAAAAGAAATAGAAAAACTCTTCAAAGAAATTGATGGAACCAAACATGCATTGTTTGCTGTTAAAGAAGGTAAAAAAATAGAAGCATTTGAAAAAACAACTTATGCAAAAGTTGTAACTTCTTTGTATGGATCCAATAGAAGAGGAAAGAGAATTGATGTTTTGATTGTTGATGGAACAATTACATCAAAACTATTGGCTACAGCAGAACAAGTTGGAGTAAGTGCAATTGCAGCAAAGAACTTCTCAGCAACAAGTGAAAAAATCAGATTGATTGGACTTTAGGTCCTTTTTTCTTTTTTTTATTTTCTTTGACTTTTAGTACAATAATGCTTAAATATCTAAATAATTTATTAGAGGCATGGTTGGACCAGATTATGTTAAAACAAATAGGGAAGTAAACCCCTTCCCAATAGCTATGTTATCAAACACAATGGTTTCTGTTTTGTCTAAATATTCTGAAGGAAATAAAATAGATAATTCAGAGACGGATACTCTTAAGCGTGGTTCAGACTTAGTTGCTAAATTAATAGGTGGTGCGAAATTAATTAGTGGAGATAAATCTAAGGAAGAAATTTTTTCTTTAACAAGTGAAGGTGTGGAATTATATGGGGATGGTTTAGAAATCTTAAAATATTTTGCTCAAACAGGGAAGGTGAATTTAGAAATAATAAATGACCAAGAAAGAATACTCCCTTTGTTTAAATCAATGTATTTTAATCTTCAAAAAATAATTCAAGGAGAACAAATAGAAATACAAGATACAGATTTCTTAAAAAATTTCTTTAAGGAATTGCAAGAGAAATATCAAAATTTATTACATCAACAAACACAAGGTGATGACGATAATTAATTTATTCTAAAGAAAGCGCGCCATGCTTGCATGCGATAACACATGCACCGCAATTAATGCATTTTTCAGTATCTACTTCTAATTTCTTTTTTCGAGTTAATGCACCAATAGGGCAAGCTTCAACACAACCAACACATTTACCCCCGCATGAGCAAGAAGAACATTTACCATCGCGCCAACAGCATTTTTTATAATCTATTTTTATTGTCATGTTTTTGTTTTTTATAATTTAATTTTTTATCCAATAATTTGTATATTGTTATAATCCAAAAAGGGATTATCAATAAAAAAAGATATTCTTCTAAGGGCATTAAACCAATTTCAATTCCAATCAATCCAGGACCTTGAAAGGACCAGTGCCCACGCCATATAGCAAAGCTATCCCAGGCAGTTCCGGCAACAAGAAATATTAACGGTATTAGTATTCTTTCTTTTCGAGAATTATAAAGATGAATATGAAATTGGTATTCTAAGATAATTGCACTAAATAAAAACAATGCCAAGATAATAAGATATTCCATTTTATTTTTATTCTACAAAATCTTCTTTATACAAACTTTTTTCATTAAGTTCTCCACGCAAGTTTCGGATAAGTAATTTTTGCGCTTCATCTTTTTTGTAATTTCCTAAAAGCCAGGAAAGTTTTATGAATGCTGTTTCAGAGAGCATGTCTCCGCAGAAAATACAGCCAATATCTGACAATCTTCTAAGGTTTGTATAAACATATTGATTGACTCGTCCATAAATACATTGAGAAGTTATTGCAACGATTCCCCCTTTCTTGATAAATTTTTTTAGAGTTTCATAATTTTTCAGATTTTTTCCAAGATTTGTTGGTGTATGTCCCAATCCAGTTGCTTCAATGACAATTGCCTTGTAATTTTTTGTATAGAATTCAAACAAAGAATTTTTCATATTTGGATGGGTTTTTAATAAGCCAACACCCTCATCAAATTTATCTAAAAATATTCCCTTTCCATGCCCTGTTTTTTTATCATGATTTTTAAAATATAAAATTTCTCCATTTCTAGAATTAACTAAAGCAATAGGTGTATCATTAATTGCCTTGAATGCATCTCTTCTGGTTGTGTGCATTTTTCTTGTTTTTGTTGGAGGCAAGATTGCACAAATATCATCGCTACTCAAATTGTGCATACAAATAGCAACACCAACAAAATCTGATTTTGCGATAAATGTTGCTGCAGATAATAAATTTGAATTAGCATCACTACTACCTCTGTCAGAACTTCTCTGGCTTCCAATTAATATAATTGGAATGTTAATATCTTGACATGCAAAAGCTAATGCCGCAGAAGTATATCCAAGGGTATCTGTTCCATGTCCAATAATTATTCCATCGCATTTGTGTTCGTGTTTCTTAATCGCAGAAATTATTTTTTGATAATCTGAAAACATCATATCTTCTGACATAAAATTTGAGATTAATTCTGTTTCAATATTTGCAATTTTTGCAATCTCAGGGACCATTTCGATTAAATCTTCTGCAGAAAATTTAGCAACAACCCCACCAGACTGATAATCTAATTTAGATGCAATTGTTCCACCAGTATGTAAAACAATAATTTTTTTCAAGTTTGGATTATAAGGGACTTCGCTAGAAAGCCTTGCTTTCTGCGCCCCGGAAACTTTGTTTCCGTGGGTTTTTATTTTCATTTCAGGTTTTATTTTTGCTTTTTCAAGAATTTTAATTTGTTTTATTTTCGATTTTTCTACACCAACATTATATCCACTTTTTAATTTTATAAGGATAATTTTAGGATCGTAGGATTCAAAGACGATTCCATCATATTCTTTATCTGCAATTACATTTATCTTATCCCCAATAGAATAATCCAAATTTGATTTTTTTGCAAGCCTCGAAATTTCTTTGAAATTTCGGGACCCAGAAATTTTCTGAATTTCTTGGGTTTTTGTTTTCTCAACTTTCTTTAATTTCACCACTTTCTTCATATATTAACTACTTTTATTTCATATAAAAAACTTTCTTATTTATCTAGTGTATACTAAACTATCAAAATATTTATAAAGAATTTTTTCAAATAATTAGAGTAAATGATTCATATTAAATAAAAAAACGAGGTAAAAATGGTATATCCTGAAAGAACACTTCCAGAAGCATCTTATTTGCTTGTTTCTGTCCCAGAGCTAACGGGTTTGAAAGAAAAATCTGTGTTTTTGTTATATGCAGAAAAATTTAAACAATGGAATTTGGATAAAGGCAGTGGTGTTTTAAATTTCGATGAACAATGCAAAGAATATCCTGCAGATGATTTCAATACATTCATTGGATTTATTGAATCAAAACTTCTCGATTCAAAAACCGGTGCATTTGTTGCAATGGATCTTCCAGCATTTAATGCAATGAAAAAAGTCCAAGAGCAAAGAGAATTATTCAATCCAGATAAATTGCTTTGGAAACACGGTGTCTTTTTACATAAAAAGCAGAATTAAAATTATTTTAATTTTATATTGAATTCTGTTTTTGTTATTTTTTTAATATTTTTAAAAATCACGAAATCTTTTCTGATTTCGGGATACCAAAAACAGTTTTCTGTTTTTTAGTATCATCAGAAATTTCTGCAAAAATTAAGAGATTTATTAAAAGGCAAATATTTTTAAAGGAAGAATCAATGCTTTAATTTAATTAAGGCAATACAATCGGGGGAAATGAGTTCTTATTGAAAAATAACTAAAAGTTATCTCTCTTTTTCTTTAACTTAAAGCACATAGGATTAGTATTTAAAGATTTCTAATTTTATGGCGCTTACTAAAATAAAATAAATAAAAAACAGAGGAAAAAATGGCATTAGATTTTGCAAAAGAAGCTATTGAAGGCGTAGGCAAATACGGTATCAACTTCGAAGAACTTAAAGCAGGAAAAGCAAGCATTAAAGTTATCGGACTTGGTGGTGCTGGATGTAACGCAATCACATGGCTATATAATAAAGGAATTACGGGAGCAACCGTTTTCGCAGCAAATACAGACGCACTTCATTTGAGTGTATGTAAAGCAGACGAAAAAATCTTAATCGGAAAGGAATTAACTAGAGGATTAGGATGTGGTGGTTACCCTGAAAAAGGTAGAGAAGCAGCTAAAGAAGCAATGGTCGACTTGAAAAGAGCAGTCTCCGGCGCAGATATGGTATTCTTGGTTGCAGGTATGGGTGGGGGAACAGGAACAGGTTCTGCACCAGTTGTTGCACAACTTTCAAAAGAAGTAGGTGCAGTAACAATCGGAGTTGTCACAATGCCTTTCGAAACAGAAAGAGCAAGAATCGAAAAAGCTGAATTTGGTTTACAACAGTTGAGAGAAGCAGCTGACACAGTAATCGTAATCGATAACAACAGACTAGTTGATATCGCAGGTAACTTGCCAGTTGAACAAGCTTTCGCAGTTGCAAATGAATTAATTGCAACAATGATTAAAGGTATTGTAGAAACAATTACAATTCCATCTTTGATCAACCTAGATTATGCAGACGTTTCTTCAATTATGAAGAACGGAGATGTTGCAGTAATCGGTATCGGAGAAAGCGACACTCAAAACAGAGTTGAAGAAGCTGTAAAGCAAGCTTTGAGTCATCCATTATTGGACATCGACTATAAGGGTGCAACAGGTTCATTGATCCACGTAATTTGTGGTGAAGACTTGAAGTTAGAAGAATTGAACAACATTGGTCAATTAATTACTGAAAACTTGAGTCCAGATGCACAAGTTATCATTGGAGCAAGAATCAACAGAGATTTCAAAGGAAGAGTAAGAGTTATTACCATCATAACTGGTGTTAAATCTCCATATGTCCTTGGATCTCAAAAGAGAGAAGACGTTTACGCATCAAGCGGCCACATGGCTGACATCGGTGTAGACTTCTACAGATAAATTGCTAAGGGGGCGAAAGCCCCTTTGCTTTTTATTTTTTCTTTTAATTTTTGAATATCCAGAAAATTTTTTCTTTTAATTTTTTTATACACACGAATGTGTATAAAAATACAATTCCAGAAACATTTATTAATACTATTTTCTAATAATTTATGTAAAAAAGAGGCAGATGGTGGAAACTTATTCGATTATCAACAAGATCATTTAATTAACTTATCTAATTTATATTCCCCTTAGCCTTTAAAGAAATAATAGATTTCTGGCCGGCCCTCAAGGCCGGCTTAATTAATATTAAGCGAGAGCTCTGAGATTCCAAAGACTTAAGTATGTTCTTTGTACAGAAATTTTATGGCTAAGAGAAATTCAATTTTTTTATTTTGCATTCCAGGAGAAATCTATAAGGGAAAATTTGCAGAAGAAGTTGCAAAGATTTATACGGAAATGACAATAAAAGATTATAATTCTTTTGTAATTTTTGATCCAAAATATGAAAATTATAAGAAGACACCAGATGTTCAAGATTTTGGATTAACAAAAGAAAAAACAAAAATTTTTAGAAATTTATTTTTATACCAACAGATGACGAAGGTTGGAAAAGTGTATGGTTTGATAAATTCTTCAAGACATTTATTTAGTCCAGAGGGAAAATCTGAAGGGGAATTTTATCCAGATTTAAATGTTATAGAATTTCATGAAAGAAAAAAAACCCAAGTAGATGAAGTAAAAAGTTTCTATGAATCATATGGTTGGAATGTTTTTGTGTATGATCACGCAATAAGAAAATCTGTTTGGATATCAAAAAGAGGAAGATTTGCAAATGCACCACATATAGTTTCAACAAAGGCCCTTTTGAATGTTGCAGAAGAACATTTTAGATATGATTCTAAAAAATTATATTGGACTTAGGGATAAAAATATTTTAAAAGAATTTTAAATTAACCAAAATCAATTTCATAAAAACCATCATTAGATTTTTGTTGTTTTGCTTCTTCTAATCTTTGCCTTGCATCTTGTTTTGCTTTTTCTGCCATTGCATCTTGATTTTTAATATGACTCCTTATTTGGTTTGCTTCAAAGGGTTTTCCAATTTTTTCATAAAGAACAATTAATTTATCTCTGATTTTTTGACATTCTGAAAATGGATACCCTGGCAATGATAAAATCCTATTGTAAATTGTAATTGCTTTAGTGTTATTTTTAGTTGACTCGTATTGTTGAGCCATTGATAAATACATAGAGAATATTTTCTTTTGCATATCTGCCCTTTCTCTGGAAGAGGCCTGACCCATCGCCCTTCTAAAATAATCATCAGAACTAAAATAATCTTCTGCCATCATATACAGTTCACCAGTTTTGAATAACAGATTCATTTTTTCAGGGATTAATACAGCCAAATCTGCCGCAATTTGATAATTTTTTGCAGAATTTCCCCACCATTTTTTTGATTCATATAATTGTGCGATCAGAACACACGCATCTTTTTTTAATTCTTGAGAAAGCCCTTTTCGAATTTCGACTTCAAGATATTCTATCTTTCTCTCAGGAGTATTATATTTTAACATTCCTGAAATAAGTTCTTGTTTGTTAAGCACCATTTTTTATTAAATTGGATACCCGCTTGTACTTTTTAAATTTTATTGTACTGAATTTAATATAATCTTAGAATAATTACAATGCAGGCATTGGTCTTTTTTCAGTATATTTTTTACCCCAGGTGTTAAAGAAAGAAATATTTTTCAAATCAGGTTTTCTTTTTTCCGGAATTTTCAATTTAGGGAAGGGTATTGCAATTGGAAGAAGAGCTTCTACCCTTATATTGTCTGGTATTTTCAGAATTCTTTTTATTTCTTCTTCTTCAAATGCACCAATCCAACAACCTGCCAAACCTTTTTCTGTAATTTTTAATAACATATTTTGAATTGCTGCTCCTGCTTGCTGTTTGCAATAGGTCTCTGCAAAGCCCCCATATCCTTTTTTTAACAAAGAAATTTCATTACAGATAATTAGAACATATCTTCTTTTTTCGATTGCCTTATCCAATTCCATGTTTAATTTAATTTTAAGTTATATAAAAATGTTTCCCAAGAAAGAGATAGTAAATATTAAAAACCAAACGCCCCTCAGTAAAATATGCTTTTTTCACAATTAACAGAAACTTTTGAAAGGCTTGAGGCCACGACAAAAAGGTTGGAAATGTTTGATATTTTAAGTGATCTTTTAAAAGAAACGAATAAAGAGGAAATAGACAAAATAATTTATTTATTACAAGAGCATATTCTTCCAAGTTTTTATGGATTAGAATTAGGATTAGCTGAAAAGATGGTCGAAAAAGCCATAGCAAAAGCATCAAATACTTCTCAAGAAAAAATTGAGCAACTTTACAAGAAAAAAGGAGATTTTGGATTAGTTGCAGAAGAGGTTTTATCAAAAAAAATAGCGGTTTTGTTTAAACCAAAAGCCCCCACAATTGATGAAGTCTACCAATCATTATCAAAAATAGCAAAAACATCTGGAGAAGGGAGTTCTTCAAGAAAAATTGAGATGCTTACAGGCCTACTTATCAGTGTGCAGGGAAAAGATGCAAAATATATTATTAGATTTGTTTTAGGAAGTTTAAGATTGGGCGTTGGCGATCCAACAATTATGGATTCGCTTAGTAAAGTTTTCAGAGAAGATAGAACATTAAGGGGAGAAATAGAAAAAGCATACAATTTATGTTCTGATTTAGGGTTGGTTGCAAAGACATTATATGAAAAAGGAGAAAAAGGAATAAAAGATTTTAAGGCCAAGGTATTTTCCCCAATTAGAATGGCATTGGCAGAAAGACTTCCAAATTCAGAAGAGATTATTAAAAAAATCGGAAAATGTGCAATTGAAACAAAATATGATGGATTAAGAATACAATGGCACTTAGAAAATAACAATGTTGAAATATTTTCTCGGAATCTTGAAAGAATGACACACATGTTTCCAGATTTAGTTAAGGGAATAAAAGAACAAATTAAAGCAAAATCTGCAATTGGAGAAGGTGAAGCAGTTGCATTTAATGAAGAAACAGGAGAATTTTTTCCATTTCAAGTCACAATCACTAGAAAAAGAAAATATGATATTGAGGCATCAGCAAAAGACAAACCATTAGTTTTGTTTTCATTTGATTTACTTTATCTCGATGGTAAGGATTTTACTGGAGAACCCTATCTAATTAGAAAAGAGAAACTTGCAAAAATAATCAAGAAAGGATTCACTATTCGTGAAGCCGAAAAAATAATTACTGATGATCCAAAAAAAGTAGAGAAATTCTTTGAGGAAAATATTGAGAAAGGAACAGAAGGAATAATGGCTAAACGTTTAGATTCACCATATCAGGCAGGTGGAAGAAATTTCAATTGGATAAAATTAAAGAGGAGTTATAAGGGGGAATTAAAAGATACTGTCGATTTAGTTATTATTGGATATTTTAAGGGAAAGGGAATGCGGGCCAAATTTGGAATAGGGGCATTACTTGGTGCAGCTTATGATAAAAAAGAAGACACATTCAAGAGTCTCGCAAAAATTGGTTCAGGTTTAAGTGAAGAAAAATGGGTTGAAATTAGAAAAATGCTTGATAAACTTAGAGTTGAAAGAAAACCTGCAAGAGTTGATACAATAATTGAACCAGATGTTTATTGCTCACCAAAATATGTTTTTACAGTGATGGCAGATGAAATTACAAAAAGCCCAATTCACACTGCCGGAAAAAGAAAAGGCGGAGATATTGGTTATGCATTAAGATTCCCAAGAATTCAAGGATGGGTTCGTGATAAAAATCCAGAAGATGCAACAGACACAGATGAAATAATTAGTTTGTTTAAAATGCAAACAAGAGTTAAAACAATAGGCTTGGGAAAATAAATCATATTCTAAAATGACTAAAACAGAAATTAAATTCGGACCAGGTGGATTTGGTATGCCAGCAGAAGAAGCATTTCCAAAATTAGAAAAAGATGATTTGTCGGCAGCAGAGATTGAATTTACCTATGGGGTTAATCTTACAAATGAAGAATCTAAAAGATTAGGCGAGCTTGCAAAAAAACACTACATTCAATTAAGCATTCATGCACCTTATTATATTAATCTTAACGCAGAAGAAAGACAGAAAATTTTCATGAGTAAAAAAAGAATTCTTGATTCTTGTGAGAGGGCACACCATATGGGGGCAAAATATGTTGTTTTTCATCCCGCATTTTATTTTAAAGATTCAAAAGAAGAAGTTTATCAAAGAGTAAAAAAAGAAATTGAATCTATGCAGCAAATTATTAAAGAAAAAGGATGGAAAATTATTCTTGCTCCAGAAACAACAGGAAAACCAAGTCAATTTGGAGATATAGATGAATTAATAAGATTACATAAAGAAACAGATTGTTTTTTATGTATTGATTTTGCACACCTAAAAGCAAGATATAATGGTAAGGTAGATTATAATGAGATCTTTGAAAAATTAAAAAAGAACAATATTACAAAAATTCAAGCGCATTTTTCTGGAATTGAATTCACAGAAAAAGGGGAAAAAAAGCATATTCCAACATCAAAAGAAGATTGGAAACAGATTCTTGAATTATTTAACAAACATAATTTTTCTGGTGTAATCATAAATGAAAGCCCAGATAATTGGAATGATGCAATAAAAGGAAAAAAACTCTGGGATGAAATTAATAAATAATTTTATAATCGATGTTTGCTCGCCCTGAAATCAAACTGGCGATTAAGACCATAGATTTATTCTATTAACAAGTTCAATTCTTTATTTTTCACTGATTTACCCGCAACTAGTAACAACACCGTCGATAAATGAGAAGATTTTTAAAGGAAACTAAACTAAAGAAAGAGAATAGGAAAGGCTAAGGGGCTTTTTTCTATTCAAATTAAATTTAAATTAACACACAAAAATGAAAAGTAAAATTTGGTTTTTCGCATTTGCTTTGGCAATTGTTTCAATCTTGAGTTTAGCTGGTGTACTAGCAGATTCATGGAATGTTACAAGTGAACCAGGCATTGACCAAATGACTGTCTATGTTGATGGCAACGCAGTTTTTGACGGTAGCTGTGTTCAAGTACCAGGATTAAGTTACTGGAATTGTAATACAGAACAGATCATCGTTCCAGCATTGGAAAGAGGATCAAATACAGAAGTTAAAGTTGTTTTAACTCCTGGAAAAGATATGTCAAGCCTTGAAGTAAGAGCATGGATCTCAGGATACCATGATGACGTTGAGGTAGAAACTGCAAAATTCGATGTTTTTGAAGGAAATGTTTACACAAAAAGATTGAATTTAGAATTGCCTTCTGACTTAGATGCAAAAGATACATACACCTTGCATGTCCAAGTAACATACAAAAATACGTTAACTGGAATAGAAAGTGCAAATATTGATACAACTGTACAAAGATTAGCAAACAATTTGAAAATTTTGAACGCTGATTTCTTTGGAAGTTCAAGCACTTTGAAAGCAGGAAGTACAATCTATGCAGATGTTGTTGTAAAGAACATGGGAAACCACGATCTTGATGACATCTTTGTTAAAGCTTCAATAAAAGAATTAGGCATAAGTAGAACAGTTTATGTTGGCGATTTAGTTGCTGATGAAGATTGTTCAAGTGGCTGTGATGAAGAAGATGCGCAAGTTGTAAGACTTGCTCTTACAATTCCAGAAAATGCAGCATCAGGAACTTATTTGCTTGAAATAGAAGCATTTAGCGATGAAACAACTGACAAGGTTACAAAGATGATTTATGTTGAAAAATCAACAGCATTATCTCAACCAGAAACAGTAATTTCTGTATCAGGATTGGAACTTTCAGCATACAATGCAAAGGTTGATGCAGAATCCGGAAAAGGCACAGCATTTAGCGTACTTGTTTCAAACACAGGTTCAAGCGCAATGACTGTAACTTTAGCTACATTGGGAACAGAAGACTTTGCTTCAAGCCAAGTCAATCCAAGCGTTTTCACATTAGCACCTGGAGAATCAAAAACCGCAACAGTCTATTTGGTTATAAAAGAAAATGCAATTGCAGGCGAGCATATTTTCACAGTTAAGGCTTCCTCAGAAAACTTAGCTAAGCAAATTAACTTAACTGCAGATGTTGATAAAACATCAGCAAACTGGGACTTAAAGACAATCTTAATGTTTGTCGGAATAGTTTTAGCAATTGCAATTGTAATCTTGCTTATTGTCTTATTAGCCAAAAAGTCAAGTGCAAAAGTAGAAGAAAGCTACTATTAAGAATTTTTAATTTTTTTATTTTTTTCTTTCTTTTTTTCTTTAGAAATTAGTGAGAACTATTCTGGGTTCAGTTCATTTTTTACTAAGAATTCTTGAAAAGGCGTAGGAGCTAACTTACCATCTGTTTTTTTATATGTTTCAACTAAGTCTAATAGCTCTTCTTTTGTTTTTTTATCTGAGGCTTTGCAAACCTTAAATAAATTTGGGCCTTCTGCATAATTTCCATAAAAACAATTTAAACAATATTCAGAAGCACGATCATCAAAACAATAATTATTATGGGCATGTATCTTAAATTTTCCAAGTGGACATAAAGCAAATTCCCCTTCTAATCTTAAAGTCATTGTCTTTTTTAGAAATTTTTTTTAATTATAAATGTTTTGGATTTTAATATTCAAAATAGCTTTTTTGAAAATAACTTTTTGAGTACCATAATGCTTTTAAAAGATGTTTTTCTTTTAATCTTAAGTAAAAGGCAAGGGTCGAAATGAATTTAACAAAAAATATTTTAGTTTTCGTATCATTCTTATTTTTAGCCTTGGCTTTTGTGGGATACGCAAATGCAGAGTTTTACATTGCAACAAACATTACAACAAACACAGTTTGCCCATCAAATACAATTGTTTTAACAACTTCTGTTTCTACAACAACACCAGGAGCATTTACAGTAACACAATCTGGATCAGCAGCAAATTTTGCAACAACAGTCCCAAGTGGATTCTATTTAGAGCCATATCAAAATAATATAGTATATACTTATCTTACACCTTCAACAAAATTTTCCCCAGGATTATATTACTTAGATTTACAAATTGCAAGTAATGGTCAGGTTAGGACCTCACATCAATTAATTGTAGTTGAAAATTGCCATAATACTGAATTAATAGCAGAACCAACAACACAGACAATCTGTTCATGTGAACAAAAATTTGTAAAATACACATTATATAATAAAGGAAAATATATAGAAAATTATAAAATAAGCGCAGACGGCATTGCAGCAGCATGGACTAATCTAAGTTTAACTGAATTAACTATTCCAGGAAATTCTAGCAGAGAATTTTTTGCTTATATCTCAACACCATGTAATACCATTGGGCGTTATGAATTGAACGTTGTTGCAAAATCCGAATCAGAATATTCTCAAACAAATGCAAAATCTTCATTTAATACAGTTTCTTGTTATGATTACACAGTTATCCCAGAAAAATATTTCTATTCAGTTTGCGAAAATGAAAAATTGGTTGTCCCAATTACTCTGGCTAATAATGGGGTCAAAAATAATAATTATAAAATTAACTTAGATGCACCAACATGGGCAACAATTGATCAAAAAGAATTAAACATCCCAGTTAATTCTTCAAAAACATTAAACCTTCTCGTGCAACCACCATTCAAAACAATTGGAAATTATACTGCAAAAATCGATGTTTTAAGTACAGAAGGGAAAATAATAAAGAAACAAGAGATAACAATAGAAAGTAAAAACTGTTATGGTGTTTATACAGAGATACAATCAACAAAAGATAGAATGTGTAATGCATTGACAAAGACATACTCTGTTTTAATAAAAAATACAGGAAAATTCCAAAACACATATGACCTTGTTTTAGATGCTCCAAATTGGGTAACACTTTCTGAGAAGCATTTCACATTAAATACATCTGGAGAAAAACAAATTACATTAGATGTTCACCCACCATATAATTCATTACCTGCAACAAGTGAAATAAAGATAATCGCAATAGATAAAATCAGCAACTATAGTGCATCACATTCATTGAGTCTATCAACAATTTCCGTTGAAGATTGTTATAAACCACAAATAAGTTCACAACTAGATGAGATAGATATTGCAAGAGATAGCACTGGAACAGTAATCTTTGTAATAGAAAATAAGGGAATAAATGAAGCAAATTACACCCTTGAAGTTTCAGGAACCGCAACACAATTTGCAGAATTAAATCCAGGAACAGTAACAATTAAACCAGCAAAAGCACAAACAGTATATTTATATTTATCACCAAGCCCAGAAGTACAACTTGGAAATTATAGTTTGACTGTTTCAGCAAGATTAAAAGATACCACTATTGTATCTACAAAGAACCTTAATGTTTTTGTAACAAAGGAAGTTGGTGTAAAACCAATAACAAATGAAACAAATCAAACAGTAAAAACAACAGAAAGAAATTTCTTCCAAAAAATAGGCGATTGGTTTGTGTCAATATTCCAGCCAACAGCACCAAAAACACAAATCGAAAACAAAACTGTTTCAAATAATACAAATATTTCAAAACCAATAACAAACACAACTAAACCAGTAAATACCACCAATTTAAGCACAAATGCAACAGTTAACACAACAAGCACAGCAAAAGTAACAACAAATACTTCAATTACAGGAAATACGATTACAAATACAACAAACACAACAAATACAACCTTGCCTGTAAATACTACAAACATTACAACAACCAATACAACTGAAGTAAACACTACTATAACAAATGTTACAAAGAATACTACAAAAGAAACAATACAACCAATATTAAATCAAACAGCTCCAATTTTAAATAAGCAAATCCCAAGTTTAAATATTAAGAAAGGGGAACAAATTGTCCTTGATTTAAGTACATATTTTGAAGATCCACAAAATGAAAAATTAACTTTTGTAACAATAAAACCATCAAATTTTGAGGTTCAAATAAATAATTCAAAAGCAACAATAGTTCCAGTCGCAAATTATTCGGGAATAGTTGACATGACCTTTTATGCTTCAAATGGGAAAGAAATAACTGCTTCAAACAAATTTAATGTTTCAGTAAACGATAACCCTACAACAGTAATCAAAGAAGAAAAGATAACAACTAACACGACAAACTTTTTTGATTTATACAAATATTATATTATTGCAGCAATTATCGTGATTGTAATTCTTGCAATAGTTCTAAGTGGTGCAGGAAAGAAGGTAGTTGATTTCTTTGCAGAAGACGACGAAGAGAAGTAAAATTTTTTAATCTTTTAAAATGTCAACGGGACCAATAACTAAAATTAATTCTCTAGAAATTTTGGGAGTTCTTGAAGAGGAGACACCCAAAACCTTAAACGAGATTTATTTTGAATTAGAATTACAGGGGTTTACAGTGTATAATCTGGGACAAACATATTTAGATCACATTAATAAAACACTTGTAGATTTAGAAAGACAAGGAAAGGTAAAGGGTACTCAAAAAGGTAAAAAGAATTCTTTAGCCTATATTCTTAGAAATAATTAGTTTTAAAACTTCAAACTAACAATTTTACTAACACCTTCCTGCATACTGGTTCCATATAATACTTGTGCATGTTGGATAATATAGTCATTATGGGAAATAATGATGTACTGAGAGGATTTTATATTCTGTTTCATCAATTCTGCTAGTCTTTCAGAATTTCTTTTATCTAATGCCGCATCAATTTCATCAAAAATGTAAAAAGAATATGGCTTATACTTCTGGATTGCAAAAATCATGGCTAGGGCAACGATTGTCTTTTCTCCACCAGATAATGATTCCGCATCCATATATTTTCCTTTGGCGAGCCTTATAATAACGTTTAAACCGCTTTCAAAGGGATCTTGTTTGTTCTCTAAATCCATGAATGCTTCTCCTTTATTAGAAAGCATCATAAAATTCCTTGAGAAAGATTCATTAATTGCGTCAAATGCTTGCATAAATGCTCTTTTCTTCTTTTTGTCAATTTCTTCAATCAGTTTAAGGATTTCCATTTTTTCTTCTTCTAATTTCTTGACTTGTTGTTCAATGAAATCATATTCTTCTTTAACTTTGTCATAAACCTCTAATGCACGCATATTAACAGATCCAATGTTTTGTAGTTCTCCTTCATGTTTCCTTATTCTTCTCTCTAACTCTTCAACAGGCATTTTAAGAACTTCAATTTCCCCAAATTGTCTGAATTCAAGGTCCAATGTAGAAATTTCTGCGTCAAAACCAGCTTTTTGTATTTTCAATTCATTCATTTCAGATTCAAAGGTCATTTGTTTTGTTTGCTGATCCCGGATAACATTTTCATTTTCATGAATTTTTTCTTGAAGCTTTGATTTTTCTTCTAATTGTGATTTAAATTTTTGATCGATTTCTTCTTGTTTCTTTTGTTTTCTATCTAAATCTTTTTCTTTACGTTCTATTTCCCCTATCGATTCTTTATGTTTTGATTCTAATTCTATTTTATCTCTTTTCCCATTTTTTATTATTAGCTCTGTTCTTTCGATTTCTTGTTTTTTCATAGCAATTTCAACTTTTTTGTCCTTTTCAGCGTCTATAAATTCCGGTTTTGTATTTCTTAATTTCATAAGTTCTTCTTTTAATTTTTCAACTTTTTCTTGATTTTCAAGAAGCATATTTTCTATATTTTCTATATTTACAATTGTTTTTATAGAATTTTCAAGATCTATTTTTAATGCAGCGATTTCTTGATTAAGTAAAGACTCATTTGTTTTGTCCTTAGCAAAATGATTTTCTTTTTCTTCAAGTGTTCTTTGGAAATTATTTAGGATATTTAATTCTCTTTCTTTTTCTAAAAGTTCAGAGACATAGTCAACTGTTTTTTGAATTTCTTTTTCAATATTGTCTTTATTTTTATTTTTTAAATGAAGATCTTTCTCTATGATTTCTATAATTTCTTTAAGCTCTTTTTTTAGATTATCTTTGTATTCTTTTGTAACGATTTGTTTACATGTTGGGCATTTGTTTAATTCCAAAACCTCGTCTATATTTTGCTTTTGAATATCTTTCTTTGTTATCAAGGAAATAATTTCTTTCTCAATTAAGGTTCTGTCATTTCTTTTTCTTTCAAGTTCTTGTTCATGTTCTTTTTTCTTTGTTTTGATTCCTTCACCAATTCCCTTCTCACTAAGTTTTTTCATACTTTCTTTTATAGATGTTATTTCCTTAGCTAAATTATATAGGTCTTCTTTAAGTTTGAGGTAATTTTTTTCAAGTTCCCCCAATCTAGATTCCCTTCTAGCGATTTCTGTTTTTGCAACATGATATGTTTCTCTTTTTGTTTCAAGTTCTTGGTTTCGTGTTTTTATTTTTGAGATCTCTTCATTTATTTGTTTATATCTTTCTTTTTCGCTTGAAGAAATTTTTTGTTGATAATTTTTTTCAAGATCTTCGATTTCTTGTTTTGCTCGAGATATTGTTTCAATTAGGTTTTGTTCTCTTGTATAAATACTATTTATTTGATCATTCAAATTATCCCTTTTCAACCTTAATGTCGCAAGTTCGGTTTTTAAATTGACAACATCTGATCTTAAATTTTCTTGCTCCACTCCGGTTTGTTTTTCTATTTTATCTTCAATTTCCCTAATTTTTTGGTTCAAACTAGAAATTTCAAACCTATAATTTTCTATTTTCGTTTTTATTTTGTCGATATTGGTTTTTCTTTCGCTAATCTCATTATTCGTTTTATTCACAATTTTCTTTTTATCTTCTATATGTCTTGAAATTACAGAGGCTTTCTCTTTTGCGATATCTTTTTGCAATGTTTCTGCTTTTAATGCCTGCTCTCTTTCTTTTTCAAGATTATTTAGATAAGCAGAACGTTCTGTAAGAACTGTTTTAATTTCTTTTAATCTAACTTCGGTTTTCTCAAGCTCATTAAGAGATTTTTCTTTTCTATTTTCATATATCGAAATTCCCGCAATTTCTTCGATTATTTCTCTTCTTTCTTCTGGATGCATTTTAATGAAGCTATCTATTTCTGACTGAAGAATTATATTGAATCCTTCTGGGTCAATAGATGCTTGAGCAAGCATCTCAAGGATTTCTTGACGGGTTTTGGTTTCATTATTAATTTTATATACGCTTGTTCCATCTTTTTTTAAAAATCTGGTAATTTCAACTTCCTTTGTTCCGAGTGAAAAAGCACCATCAGAATTATCAAAAACAATTCCAACCTTCGCTTCATGCGCTGGTTTATGTTCTTTCCCCCCATTATAAATTAAATTTGCAGATTTTGCAGCCCTCATACTTTTTGCACTTAATCTTCCAAGAACAAAACATATAGATTCGGTAACATTGCTTTTTCCAGAGCCATTTGGACCGACAACCACATTTAATCCTTTTTCAAATAAGATTTCGGTATGTTTCGCGAAGGATTTAAATCCATGCATCTCAAGTTTCTTTATAAATGGCATATGTTACCTCGTTTTTTATCAATATTCTAAAATATCCCAAATCTTACAAATATTATAGAAGAACTAGTTTTATAAGGTTTTTCATTAAGATTTTTGATTTAGCGTCGATATTTTTGATATTTGAACCCAGAAGTTATTTAAATAATAAAATTCTCTTAGACTTTATGAGGCTTGGAGTATTGTTTTCAGGTGGAAAAGACTCTTGTTTGGCTTTAATGAAAGCAAGTGAGATAAAAGAAAATACAATTGTTTGTTTAATTTCTATTCTATCAAAAAATAAAGAAAGTTTTATGTTTCATACACCAAACATCGAGATAACAAAATTACAAGCAAAAGCATTAGAGATTCCTTTAGTTCAAAAAATTACAGAAGGAATTAAAGAAGAAGAGCTTGAGGATTTAGAAAACGTGATTAAAGAAGTAAAGAAGAAATACAAATTAGATGGAATTGTTACAGGTGCATTAGCCAGTGTTTATCAGGCATCAAGAATACAGAAAATTTGTGATAAACTTAGAATAAAATGTGTTAACCCTCTTTGGCAAAAAGATCAAGAAGATGTTCTAAATGAAATCATAAAAAATAAATTTGAAGTAATAATATCTGGTGTTTTTGCATATCCGCTTGATGAAAAATGGCTTGGAAAGAAAATAGATAGAGAAATCATAGAAAAATTGGTTAAATTAAAAGAAAAATATCAAACTAATCCAGCAGGAGAAGGCGGAGAAATAGAAACAACGGTTTTGGATGCTCCTTTTTTCAAAAAGAGAATAGAAATTACAAGTTCTGAGAATAAATGGGATAGAAATTCGGGGATTTTTATAATCAAGAAGGCAAAATTAATTGATAAATAAGATAAAATCAAATAATAAAAAAATAAAAAGAAAATAAAAATTATTTGACCCTGTATGTTACTGTAACTGTTCCTGAAATGTCTAGGTTTTTTGGCATTATGTTTGTTGTTGCTTCTTTTGCACTACCTGCATCCGAACTCATCGCCATATCATAGAGCCTATATGGTCCGTAGTTCCATTCAGATGTTTGTACAGAAACAAGTTCTCCAAGTTTATTTCCTAAACCCTCTGCAATTGCTTCTGCTTTCTTCTTTGCATCTTGTGAAGCATTTGTTAAAGCAAGAGCCTTATACTCATTTGTTTTTGCATTTGAAAGCTCAAAGTTAATGTAACTAACTATAGCTCCATTATCAACAGCGGCATCAACAATTTTTCCTGCATAGTCAAACTTAGTTGTTGTTATTTTCACATAATTTGAGACAGAATAATCCTTGAATTTCTGTTCACCATTTATCCAATCATATTCTGGGTAGATATTGAAATTTTCTGTTTCAATTTCTTTCCTTTCTATGCCAATTTTCAATAATTCAGTCAAAACAGCATCTGAGATTCTTGCATTTTCGTCTTTTGCAACATCAGCAGAGATATTATTTGTTTGAATTAACAAATAAACAACAACTTGGTCTGGCATAACAGTCATTTCAGAATTTCCCGTAACACTTATAGTTCTTTCATTATCTGTTCTACCAATATTTGTTCCAAAATAAATTGCGCCGATTACCCCTAGCACAACCAATGCCGTAATGATTATTGCAGTTACATTTATCTGGTTTGTCATTTTAATTTTTTAACCTCCTTTGCAAAATTTAAATTTTTCATAATTTTTTCCAATTTAGTATTAAAAAAATGATTCCGATTCCAACAGCCCCAATCAAAAACCAAAACCATGGTTGTGTTGTAATTAACTCAACAGTACTTGGTGCAGCTAAACTTGCTCGTGTTAATAATTCAGGAGTAAAATCAGAGGTATTTCCCATAAAATCTTTTGTTTCATAGATTATTTCGGGAGGGTTAGTTGAGAAAAGCTTTATTAGAATTGCTGTTAATCCGCTAATTCCAAGTAATGCGAGGATATTTTTCATCTTATTGGAATTTTTAGGTGAGATTACAATAGATTTGTTTGAAACCTTGTAAACAGAGATTTTTTTACCTTTTGTACTCCAAAAATAGTTTTTTGATTTTTCTATTAAACCAGATTCATCTAATTTGTTAACATTATATTCTACGGTATTTAGCGGAATCTTCAATTCTTTAGAAATATCCGTTTTAGTTGATTCTTTTTCAGCTAAGAAGTCTAAAATCTTTTTGCAGGTATTATTCCCAAGTATTTCTGATATCTTTTTGATTTTTGGATCTTCAAAAGAAACCATTAAGTATTTCTTATTCATATTATCTTAATACAAAAAGACTATATAAATAAAACGATAGCCCCAATTACGTTTGAAGTGATCAATCTGAATTGGATAAATTTAAATAATAAAATTTGAACATCTAAATATGAAAAAAGGCAGGATGGTATTTTCATTTCTGGCATTATTACTATTCTTATTAGTCGGTTCTGTTTTTGTTCTTGCAGTAGATTGCCCTTTTGGTTTAATTAATGATACCTATCCGGGTGATTGTGCAAGATATATTGATACAAATGGCGATGGAATTTGTGATTTATCTCAAGATATTCAGCCAACTCAAACAACAACAGAAAATACTTCAACAAATATTTTTTCAGAGAAATACCCTTTTATTTCGGTAATTCTAGTTTCATTAATTTTTTATTTTACTACATTTATTCTTTCAAAGAAAGGGAAAATATCTGTTTTAACTCATAGAAGGATTTGGAATATTCTTTTATTGATTAGTTTTATTTGGTGTGCACTAACAAGCATAATTTTTATTTTAAATCTTAACTATGGTTTAACCCTTGGTCAAATGCAGACTTTAACTTTTTGGCATATTGAAACCGGAATCGTTATGATAATTATTTCAATAAATAATACACATCATATGGCACACTTCTTATTATAAAAATATATTTAAATCTTAGATTATTAAACCTTAGATTATCAGCTTTTAAACAAAAATGAAAGTATCAAAAATAGGTGAAGTTTACAAATGCAATATTTGCGGTAACATTGTTGAGGTAAATCATGTTGGCGGAGGAGAACTTGTTTGTTGTGGTCAGCCAATGCAACTTCTTAAAGAAAATACCTTTGAATTAGTAAAAGAAAAACACATTCCAATTATTATCAAGACAAAAGAAGGAATAAAGATTCAAGTCGGAAAAATTGAACATCCAATGAAAGAAGAGCACTATATTGAATGGATCGAATTAATTGCAGACAGAATTTCTTACAGGCAATTTTTAAAACCAGGAATGAAACCAGAAGCAGAATTTTGTATCAGCGCAAAGAAAATAATCGCAAGAGCCTATTGTAATGTTCATGGTTTGTGGAAGAGTAAGTAAATGGTCATGTTAAAACTAAAATCCTAATTTTCCCCAAAAAGTTGAGATCTCTAGTTTGAATTCATTATCTGTATTTGTTTCTATCATTTTTCTTTTAAAATATTCTGGAAAGGATTCATAGAAAAACGATTTTAATCTAAAATCATACTTATATCGAGAATCTGCAAAGATAACGAGTCCTTTTTTATTTTTTGTTCTAAAGATTCTTCCAGCAACTTGACAAGTTTTACTCATGGTGTTGCTATAAATTATTTTATATGCTTTTTCTTCACCATATTTTTTTATAAGGAAATCTCTTCTCTTGATGAAAAAATAATCATCTGGTTTTGGGATTTGTATTCCATAAACATAAACCATTTCAAGATTATGTGCCTTATTTATTCCCCTACTTCCTTTACCACCAAGGACGACATAATAAATGCCTTCTTTGTTACATTCTTTTACATCATCTATATTTTTCGCATTAATTAAGGGAAGAATATCGAGTGAACTAGAATATGATGGAAATGCCACAAGTAACCCATTTACTTGGCTTTTGCAAAATAAAATGTCTCGTGCAACGCGAAGAGCATTTTCTTTTCTTTGACTATAGATGGATGAAATGTCTTTTTTTAAGATTACTTTAAAATTATTTGTGTTAAATTCATTGGAGGCATAAAAAATTGCATGTTCTATTCCTAAATTTTCTTTGAAAATTTCGTGATTTCCAATAGTTGCTGAAAATAAGAAAGATGCATGAAATGAATCCAAAATATCTTTCATTAAATATTCTCCTTCGCGATCTTTCAAAATAGTTATATCTTTTAATTCATATGGTGCGATTGCTAGGGCTTCTTTATTTAGTTCTTTAATCCCATAACTGAAATATTTTTCATTTAGATTTTGCCAGGATTCTAAGAAAATATTTGGTTTTGAAGATATTTTTTCAGATTCTTCAGATACTTTTAAAATAATGTTTTCTAATTTTACGATTAATTCATCAACATTTCCAAATTCATTATCTAGATATTTTAGGAAATCTTCTTTTTTTACATCAAAGACACCTTTTTCTTTTTTTGCTCTAAAAAATTCAGTAAAAGAATCTGTAAAGTTACTTATGAGTTTTATTTCTTCTTCAGTTATTCCATTAATCTTTCTAACTTGTTCTCGGAGTCTTAATAATCCCAATAGGGACATTTGTTTTGTTAATATGGATAAAATACGATTCTTTAATTCATCTGCTTCATCAACAAAAAGAATGCACTCTCTTGGATTTAAACCCATTTTATTTTTAGCTACAGCAAAAATGCTACTGAATATGTGAAAGTAATCTAAAATAACAACTTCTGCGCGTCTTATTAAACCCACGGTTATTTCATAAGGACACATTCCATTTTTCAATGCACGTTCCTTAACATGTTTCGCTAAACTCAAACCCATTAATTTTTTTGGTTCTTTAATTATCTCTTTTTCAATGGATTGAATCAAAAGATTAGCCTTTTGTGAAAATTTTCTTTCTCCTTCATCGGATTTTTGTTTTGAAAAACATTCATTGTAATAGTCACATTCATTATTTTTTCTAAGATATTCACAATAGTCATAACTAAATGAATTTTCGAAAGCACACAAGCTTTCCTTACCAACTAAACTTGCAACTCTTAAATTTCTGCCTAATTTTTCATTTATCTTTAAAACCTCATCAACAATCGAATTATGTGCAGCCTTATTACAAGTAACAAAAACAATTTTTTTTCCAGTAGCGAGTGCAGCAGAAAGCATAGCTATACTTTTTCCTATCCCATAGGGTGCTTCAATTATTCCGATTCCTTGTTCCTTTGTTACATCGAGGACAAAACTCGCGATTTTATCTTGATTTAATCTCGGATCATAAGGAAAATATTCCTTCCAGGGCATGATTATTCTCGCGATGTGAAATTATTTAAACGTTCTCATTCTTTTTTATATATGTATGAAATGAAGAAAGAATTCAAAGAGAGAATAGAAAAACAAATAGGAAAGAGAGATGCTGAGAAGTTTTTTGATACATTTAAACAAAGAACTAGGAAAGCATTTAGGGTTAACACAATAAAAGCTAATTCAGAAGACATAAAAGAAAGAATTAAAGAAAGGGGATGGAAATTTAGACAAATACCTGGATTAAATGGGGCATTTATTATTGATACAGAGTTAAATCCAGGAGAGCTTGGAAAAACAATTGAACACAATATTGGGGGTTATTATATTCAAGAAATAACAAGCATGCTTCCAGCATTAGCCTTGAATCCACAAGAGAATGAAAAAGTTCTAGATTTGTGTGCTGCCCCTGGCTCAAAAACCACACAAATTGCCGCACTTATGAATAACAAAGGGATTTTGTTTGCAAATGAGGTAAGAAAAGACAGGGTAAATATTCTTTCCACAAATTTAGAAAGATGCGGTGTAGCAAACACTATTGTAACAAATTCAGATGGCTTAAGAATTTGTAAATTTTTTAGAGAAAATAAATATTTATTCGATAAAATTCTAGTAGATGCACCTTGTTCTGGAGAAGGAACTATTATGAATGATCCAAGCATTCTTCGAACATGGAATCCAAATATGATCAAAAAATTCTCAAGAATTCAAAAAGGTTTGATAGAATCTGCTTTTAATACACTGGTTGTTGGTGGAACATTAGTTTATAGCACATGTACTCTTGAAGTTGAAGAGGACGAAGAAGTTATTCAATATTTAATAGATAAATTTCCAAAACAAATTAAGGTAGAAAAAATTTCCTTACCATTAAAATCAAGATCCGGATTAAAAGAATGGGATAATAAAAAATTTGATAAGGAAATATTAAATTGTGCAAAATTTTGGCCACAGGATAATGGTTCAGAGGGTTTTTTTATTGCAAGGATAAGGAAGATTGAATAAAATGATGCCAAATAGTCTAATAAATAATACAATAATAATATTGACCGCCAAGTTTGTGTCATGTGGCGGAATTGAAATTAAAAAGAAAATAAACCATTAACAATTTATTAATATTCAAAATGGAATTTAAAATACTTGGAAGAGATGAAAAGAAAAAGATAATTGAATATTTTAGAAATTTCTATGATCTGGAAGAAAAATTCATAAAAGAAATAATGTCTATGCAACTTTTTGCTTCTGGAAAAGAAAAAATAAGGATTTATTCTGGGGCATTAGATTTGGCAAATATCCCAAAAATACAGAAAGAAATTGTAGTTTCAAATGCAGGCCTTTATTTAATCAAGAATGAAAATGGTTATACAAGATTAAGTTTCGATGGAGCAACAATGTTTGGCAAATATGCAAGAAAAAATGTTGTGGTGCTTAGTGAAGAACAAGTTGAAGATTTATTTCTAGGATACACTCTTTTATTTGAAGAAGAACAAAAAAAAGGATTAGATAAGGGTTTCATTATTTTAAAAGAACCAAGACATAAAGAGATATTGGGTGTTGGACTTTTTAATGGAAATGAATTACTCAATTATCTTCCAAAAGAAAGAAGAATTAGTTCCTTTGAATATCACAAAATTCCCGGCCAAAAATAGATATTTTTGAGCACAACTAAATTTAAATACCAACAGTAATTGTTCTTGATATGGCAGAGAAAATAGAAAATTGGAAAAAAGCAGGACAAATTGCCAGGGATGTTTCTGAATATGCAAAATCAATTATCCAGCAAGGCGTTTCTTTAAGCCAAATAACAGATTTAATCGAATTAAAAATAAATGAATTAGGTGCAAAACCCGCATTTCCAGTAAATTTAAGCATTAATGAAACAGCAGCACATTATACTCCAACTGCAACAGACCCAAGCATCGCAGAAGGTTTGCTTAAGGTAGATCTTGGTGTCAATTACCTGGGTTATTTAGCAGATACAGCATTTACTATAGATTTAACCCCAGATCACGAATATTCTGAATTAATTAAGGCAGCAGAAGATGCATTGGGGGAAGCAATTAAAATAATTAAACCAGGAATAACTGTTTCAGAGATTGGAGCAGCCATAGAATCTAAGATTAGAGACAAGGGGTACAACCCTATAAGAAATCTTTCTGGTCATGAAATTAAACTGTGGAATTTGCATGCAGGATTAACTATTCCAAATTATAATTCAAATTCTGGATCAAAACTAAAAGAGGGAATGATTATTGCAATAGAACCTTTTGCAACAACAGGTAAGGGAATGGTAAAAGATGGAAGACCATCTGGAATTTACAAATTTATTGCAAATAATCCAATCAGAGACACAGAATCGAGAAAAATTCTTCAACACATTATGGAAAATTATGCAACACTCCCCTTTGCTGGTAGATGGATTATAGATATTTTTGGAAACAGAGCACAATTAGCATTAAACATGTTACAACAGCAAGGTATTTTGTATCAATTTGCTCATTTGAACGAATCTTCAAATGGTATGGTCAGCCAAGCAGAACACACTATTTTGGTTACAAAAAATGGTTGTGAAGTTTTAACAATTTAAATTCATTTAGTTTATATTAATCTATAGGGGAAGGGGAAAATGGAAGAACAAAAAACTTTTTATCAGCAAGCAGAAGAATTTTATGATTTAGCATTGCGAGCAGAAGATTTTTTTAAACAGCGAATTCCATTAATGAAATGTGTTGAACTTTTATATAAGGCATATAATTATGGACAAATTGGTTCTATAGAATTATTGCCAAAAGATCCATTAACAATTTCACATGCAGATAAAAAAGAAACATCTGATTTATTAAAGATACTGCATGACGATTTTTTTCTTTTAGAAGAAGATTTTCCAGAGATAATCAGGCAAGAACATTCATATCAATGTTAATTTTATTTATAGAATCATAATATAAAAAAATGGAAGACAGTTATGCAAAAATACAAGAGTATCTGGAACAATCCAAAAGATGCCTTTTTAATCTAAAACAATATTCTGCACAATATTCTTTATGTCAATGTGTTGGTTTATTACATTTTCTTCATCGTATTGGAAAAATAGAAAAAATTGTGGATTTACCTTCAGACCCATTGCAAATTTTTAATTTTGATGAAAAAGAAATAAAAATATTGCAAGAAAAAATAACTGGAAGATATTTTCCAACAAATAAAAAAGGATTTAACACAATAGAATTTAATTCAAGAGAACAAGCAGAAAATTTTTGCATTCCTGGAAAATACTTCTCCCTTCCCAAGGAAATTTTTGAAAAAGAATTTCTTTATTTTTAATAAAACAACATGAACAAGAATAAATGTGTAATTAAATATCAAATAAGGGCGTAGCCCTATTTTGTGTTGAGACAAAAACTCTCGGTTTTAAATCACTTCTTTCTTTGATTATCTTTTTATAGGTTTTTGACGCAATATCCGGAGTATTGTTTGTCTCACTTAAATGTGAAAGAACAATTGCTTTCAATTTGGGATTTGCATTCTCTAAAACAGAAACAGCAGATTGATAATTTGAGATGTGTCCTTTATCACTGAGGATTCTTTTCTTTAGGAAATAGGGATAAGGTCCATTTTTTAACATATTTTCATCATGATTTGCTTCTAAAAATAAGAAATCTGATTCGGAAATATTTTCGACAACATTTTTGCAAGGACAACCAATGTCTGTAATTATCCCAACAGTTTTTTTATCTTTTTTTGAATCAATAACATATGAAACCGGGTTTCCGCAATCATGAGATTTTGCGAATGCAGTAATTTTTATCCCATCTATTTCAAAAGATTCATTATTTTTTATGTAATTAATTAAACTTTCTTCTGAACAAATAAATGCATTTTTTGCAGTTTCTTTTGTCAAATAAATAGGAATATTCAATTGTCTTGCAAGAACATCAACACCTTTAATATGGTCACCATGTTCGTGTGTGATAAATACTGCCTTTATTTTATCTGTATTTTTTTTGATTGAATTTAATCTTTGATTTAATTCCTTGAAAGAAAGACCATCATCAACTAAAATTGCAGAATTATTATTTTCAACATAAAATGCATTTCCAGAACTCCCAGATGCCAGTGCAGATATTTTCATTCTCTTTTTTTATTTTTCCCTCGTATAATCTTAGAAATATCTTGCTATTTAAGGTTTTTCAAAGGTTGTTTTTAGTTGTAACAATCTTTATAAAAATGGAAGAGATGTTTATTAAAGAGAATATGGAAACCGCACAACCAGAAAAGATAGTTGAAGCAGGTAAATATAAG
>JAGVWO010000004.1 GCA_018304245.1 Candidatus Pacearchaeota archaeon | reverse complement strand
AAGAAAGTATTCTTAATTGCATTTAGTTCTATTAGTCGTATTGGAGTATCTATTTCAGAAGAAATTTTGTTTTTAGCAGTATTAAATGAAATAATTGCAGTGCCAATTATCATAATCGTTGCAAAAACTAAAAGTACTCCGAAAATTCCTTTTTTGTTTAATCTCAAATTTGTTTTCATTTTATTTTTTGTGATTATGATTTTGTTATTTCAAAGACGATTGGCTCAGATGAGGGGATAATTATATATGCAGCATCTCCATGGTTATCATAAATAAGGTTATAGGGGGTTGCTTTTATTTTAACCCCAAATTCACCCTCGTTTATCTCTTTTAATTTAGATTCAAAAATTTCCCCATATCTTGGATCTATTTTAGATAATTTTGCTAGTTTTGAAAAAGAGATAATTTCATTATCTATATTAAAAGTTAAGCCTTCTATTTGTTTTGCTGCAAAATCTATTTCCGAAAATTTTGAATTTTCTTCAATTTTTAAATCAATTTGTTTTTCTGTAAATATAAAATAGAATTTTGCAAAAATAAAAAAACACACAATCAACACAATAATTATAAATAAAGAAACAGAATCTTCCATAATGTTTCCCGCATCTCCTTTTTTATTCATTCCCAATTTATGCATTTTTATTCACCTTTGAAATACCTGTTAAAATGGTAATTTTTTCAAATTTATTATCTTTCAAAATAAGGTAATTATTAGTATAACAAGAAACTTTAGATTTTGTTTTATCTTCACTTTCACAAAGGGTATTAATCAATTCTTTTCCCAAAATTATTTTTTTATCAGCATAAGTTATTTTTGTTGACAGTTCTCCTTCATTATAATTTACACAAGTTTCAATTAATTCTTTTACAAGTACCTGATTTTTTTGTTGATCTATACAGGAGATTACTTTATTATTAATTTGTTGAGCTTCAATTTTCCTTAAATCAATTGATTGTCCATAGATTGTTCCAACTGTTGCAACCACGCCGATAAGTAAAACCATTATCATAACCAACCTATAAATGAAAATAGTACTATATCCTGATTGTGCTCGCTTGTTCATATTATTTATGTTTTTCATTTTGCAGATCCTATGGTAATTTTTGTCGAATTTCCTATTTTTTCAAAATTTATTTTTTCAGTCAAATAGCAAGGATATTCATATCCGGGATCAAATTGTGATTCTTTTACAATAAGGTTTTCATCTCTTCTTTCAAAATTTATTTTTTCAGCTTGAATTTCTAAAACTGAATTTGGTTCTGCAGAAATTAACATAAAACATACTTCCTTTGCAAGAACTTGTTTTTGCATTAATTTTCCAGAAGTTCCAGAAGTTATAAAATAAATTGTACTTGCAATAATGATTAAAACAATCAGTATGTCAAAAATTGCTTCCCAACCAAGTCCAAAACCTCTTTTATTCATGTTATTGTTTCAAAGAATCTAGATAAAAAGAGATTATAAAACTTACTAGGAATTAAGGAATGCTTTCTACGTTTCTGCACTGGTTTGTTAAGGATTCGGGGGTCATTTCGATTATTGACATAATAAAACATCCATCCCGGTTATCATCGCCATAAACATAATTATCGCAGTACATATTGGAAAAAATATGATCTTCTATTGCTCCGACACCTTCAGAAACCCCTGAGGTAATTAATCCACCAATTCCTCCTGCAATTGCTCCACCTGCACATCCAATTGGACCACCAACTAAACCAATAATACAACCGGCACCCGCACCAAGAAGAACACCACTAACCGTAATTGTTCCGGCATTAGTAATTGTTTTTATCCAGCTTCCTCCACGAAGTCCAGTAAATGTAATAAAATATTTTTTATTTGTGTCTATCTTTTGTACATTCAATCCGAGTGGTTCTTTTGCTTGGTTATCTCCTGAAAAATATTGGAGGTATGTAATATTTTTTAATGGAACTTTTGTTTGCGCTAAATAATTAGTGAGATCTATTTGTTTGTTCTTTGCCCCTTTTTCAAATTCTATTGTTGAACAAATAATGCAAGCTTTTTGAGAGTCCTTGTCTGATAAGAAATTAAACCATGAATCCTTACTGAAAAAATCTATTTTTCCTTCGCCAAGTTGCCACCAACAATCATACATAGCATTAGCAAGATCTTTTTTTATTATTTCCGAATTATCTGTATTAATCTTAATTTCTTCTGTTTTACATTTTAGGGGAATTAATTCTGTTCCCGTAATACCCCTAGTCAGAGAATTACTTCTTAATTCTATAGAAGCTCGACAAGCTTCCCGGTCTATTTGTGTATCTAAATAAAGTGTTTTAAAGAAAAATAAAATAATTGCCGCACTTAAAATTAAAATAATTATTGTGATTAAAGTAGTTTGAGTTAATTGCGCCCGTTTATTTGCAATGTTTTTTACCAGGTTCTTTTTCATTTTAAGTTTTAACCACATGTTGGAAGATTTAATTTAGTTAAGTCCACATCCGAAGGTTTTTCTGCAAAGACAAGATATAATGTTCTATCGTTTGCTTTTTTATAAAAATTTCCAGAGATTAATGTTGGACCAGATTTGGTATTTTTATTTCCGAAGAAAGGCGGTTCTTTTGAATAATCTACCCACCTGTCTCTAAGATTATCATATTTATGCAGCATGGTGTTAAAATCAAAATATTGCTCTGAACCAGATTTTACTAACAATGTAGAGAGGATTGCAACATTTTTATTTTCTTGAGAAATTACATTTGATCCTGCCCTTAGGGAAATATTTGTTTGACTTCCCCCTAATGTGAAATATAATTTAGTTTTTGAAGAGAATGTTCCAGGATAATTCATTAGACCGTCACAAAGGCAATTTGTTTTCTGACTTGCGATGCATAAATCTATATTCTCAGTTAATGTTTTAAAATTATCTTGACCCCCTATAATTTCTGCAGTATCTAATTTTACAAAACCTTCTTTCATCCAGGGATATATTACTTGTGAAAAAGCGATAGATGCACCGAGTATAACTATAAAAATAATAACCACCATCATAATTCCTTTTGTTGTATTACTTGTTATTTCACTAGTCATTTTATCTCCCGAAACTTAGAAACTCTTTTATTTTTTCAATTAATGCTTGACCTTGTTTACTTATTAATAATATAAATATCGCAACTAATGCAAAAACAACCAAACCAATAACCCACCAGGCAATTTCGCTCCAAATCAACCCCTTTTTATTTCCAACCATATCTTTCTCTTGATATCCTTACTTAAATATTTTTTCTAAACATTGGTTATGTGAATGGTTGAATGTGCAAAGTTTTAAAAATAAAAAACTCTCAATTAATAACATGAACCAAAACAAAAAAGGGGTTGAGATAAATATTTCGACCATCATTATTGTAATCTTAGCAGTTTTAGTTCTAGTTATTCTAGCACTGTACTTTACAGGTGGAATGAAAACATTATGGGAGAAGATAGTCTCTGTCCCAAGCGCATATAGCGAAACAGATGTTTCAAATGCGCAAACAGTTTGTTCAATATACTGTAGTGCTTCAAATGCCCAACAGTTTTGTACAAGAGAATTTCAACTGAAAAAAGGAAATGTGACAGAAACACACATGTGCTGGGATGAGGTAATCAAAGGATATAATCTCCAAGAATGTAAGCAAGCAGGATTAAATAAGGCCTCTTGCGAAACTGTATAAGAACAAGAGAAAAGATACCATGAAAAAAAAGGGTGTTGAATTGTCTATAAATACAATTATAATTGTCATTCTTGCGATTTTAGCCTTGGTTGTTTTAATGCTCATATTCACTTCTGCAGGAAAGACTTTTTTTTCAGATATAATGATGAAATTAAAATCTTCTTTGGGTTTGTTAAATAGTACTGGGATAACAAAACCAACAGGATAATTGGGGGTGATATTTAATTTTTAAAATGAATAAAATAATTTGTTTAAATAAAGAAAAAAAAGGAGTATTAGCCCTCGAACAACTAATTCAAATACTTATAGCAATTGTTGGAATAGTTTTAGTCATTATTATATTTACAAAGGTTTCTTCTTGTGGAGATACTCGGGAATTGCAGGCAAAAGGGACATTAGATAAAATGATGCAAGTTATTTCCTCATTAAAAGAAGGAGAACCACAATCTATGGTTTTGACGTCACCAGCAAATTGGAATATTATTTGTATTGATGAAAGCCACAATGAGAATGGGAATTTTAAAAAACCTGCAACATTATTTGGAAAGAATGTTCTCTGTGTATGCAGAGATAAAGATTGCAAACTCTGTTTACAAACAACACTCCCAATAAAAAAAGAAGATCAATTGATTAACTTAAAAATTCAAACAGGAAATTTAACTTTCATTAAAACAACAGATCAGATAAATGTCACATTTAAAATCCCAAATGAAACAGCAAATTAAAAATCTAATTAAAAATCGTAAGGGCATGGGTTCAGAAGAACTTATTAAAATACTTCTTTATATTGGTGCAGCCATAGCAATAAGCGCAGGATTATTTTATTTAATAAAAAAATTTATGCCTTAATGAGATAGCTCAATAGTACAATAATTCTTTTAAATTCCAAAAGCATTAGGGTTTATGATAAAATTTAAACAATTGGCATTCCTGTCTTTTTTATTAGCTGGATCTCTTATATTTGGTTGCAATAATCAAAATACTAAAAATATTCAAAATGATAAATCTGAAATAGTTATCTCACAAAAAGAAAATTCTAGAAGAACATATTTATCTGGAGAATCTCGACAAGAATTCCCTAAAAAGCCTATAGAAGAAAGAGAACAAGAAGGTTATTTTAGACAAATCCCTGAAAATATATTAAAAAATGTCGAAGAAATTTCGATAAAAACAGATGATGAAAAATTTAAAGAAGAATTAAAATATTGGAAAAGTTGGGACTATAATAGTCGTGTTGCATTGAGAATTCAAGTTTTAGAAAAACAATCGAAAATGCCTTTGGAAAGTGTTTTAATTAAAATAAAAAAAGCTAAGGGTTCCTGGGCAGATGACATTGTAACGAATATAGAGCATAAAGGGAAATCATACTCTAAAAATTTCTATTATGATTTAACAGATCAAGAAGGATTAGTTCTTTTTTGTTTAAGGAAAAAAGAGTTGGATTCTCATGTTTTTGATAATTCAATAATTACCTTGAGAAAAGAAGAATATGGATTTAGAGATATTCTTTTTTCACTAGAACAATTTCAAAAAAATTCAAGAGATAAGGGTAAATTGAATGAAGACTGTAAATTTTCATTAAAATCAATGAGTGTAAGATTTAATGGCGAAGCAAACGAAAAAGATTATCGGGAGCAATTATTAAATTTAGAAACAAACACCACCAATTTGCCATATAATCATGTTCATGATCAAATTATAAAGATTATTGATTTAGAAATTTTAATGGATCCAATAAAAGAAAGGACCTATCAAAAATAAAGTTATTTTTAGTTAGGTTTTTATATATGTTTTCTTATATATCCTTGGCATCAAATGGAAAAAGAAGAGGTGAGGAATTTAATTAAAAAGTATTCTTCTGAATTAGAAGGGGAAATAAGTGGTGAAGGAGATGTTAATTATTCCCAGGAATATCAGAAATTTAGAGAAGAAGCTCTTTCGAATTTAAGTGGATATGAAAAATGGTGTAAAAGTATTGGAAAATCTTTTACAGTTAAACTTTCTGCTAAGGATGAAGAAAAATTAAATAAACAGATACAAGGGGCAAGATTGGAAGTCACCCCGGGAGAAGTGGCTGGCTTTGCAACATTTATATTATTATTGGGATTTTTTCTTTCGGCATTAATTTGTACGGGAATATTTTTACTTGGAGAAACGCAATCAATAGACACATTTCCTTTTTTGTTATTTATTATGCTAGTCATTATTTCAGTTTTTATTTATTATTATGTTAATAGTCTTCCACAACGAATGGAACAACGTTGGAGATTAAAGGCATCTTCGCAAATGGTTCCAGCAATACTCTATCTTGTAGTTTATATGAGGCACACATCTAATTTGGAAAGAGCAATAAAATTTGCTTCAGAATATTTACAACCACCATTATCTCTTGATTTGAAAAAAATATTTTGGAATGTTCAAACAGGAAAATTTACAACAATTAAAGATAGTCTTGATGATTATCTTGAATCTTGGAGAGAATATAGTTTGGAATTTGTAGAAGCATTTCATATGATCGAATCTTCATTATATGAACCAAGCGAAGAACGAAGAATTGCTATTCTTGAAAAAGCCTTGGAAATAATTTTAGATGGTGTTTATGAAAAAACATTACATTACACCCATGATGTTAAATCCCCTATAACTAATGTATACATGTTAGGAATTGTTCTTCCAACATTGGGTTTAGCACTTTTGCCATTGGCATCAACATTATTAGGGGGAGCAGTCAAATGGTATCATTTAGCAATTTTATTTAATATATTTATTCCATTTTTAGTATTTTATTTAACAAATGAAATTTTATCTAAACGTCCAGGGGGGTTTGGAGAATCAGAATTGCTTGAAAGAAATCCAAATTATAAATATTACGCAGATAATAGTATTTACTTTTTAGCATTTTTGATAGCTCTACCATTTTTATTGATTGGATTTTCTCCATTTTTCTTATATTATTTTGGAGAAAGTCTTGGGTTGAGCATTGGAAATTTTGATCCAACACTAGGTGAATT
Organism: Candidatus Pacearchaeota archaeon; assembly: GCA_018304245.1. GTDB lineage: Archaea > Nanobdellota > Nanobdellia > Pacearchaeales > UBA284 > UBA284. Next base: position 19,727 of record JAGVWO010000004.1, on the reverse strand, counting down.
AGGAATTCCATTTTTAGCAGATCAAAAATTATTTGGATTTTCTGAAACAGCAGCAGGTGTTGTTGGACCCTTTGGTTTGTTTGCATTATTGTTAAGCCTATGTATCCCCTTAGCAATTATGATATTCTTTACAATTTCATATGATTCTAAAACAAAAAAACTAGTTAGTATGAGAAAAGAGACAAAAGAATTAGAAAATGAATTTGCAGGAAGCATGTTTCAACTTGGAAATAGATTAGCAGATGGAATCCCTGCAGAAATGGCATTTGGAAGAGTCGCAAGTTCATTGCACGATACTCCAACAGGAGGATTTTTTTCATTAGTAAATATTAACATTCAACAAGCAGGGATGAGTATTGAACACGCAATATTTGATAAAAATCGTGGAGCAATTAACCAATATCCTTCTTCATTAGTAAAAACAAGCATGAAGATTTTAACGGAATCTGTAAAAAAAGGATTACAGGTTGCGGCAAAAGCATTAATGTCTATTAGTAATTATATTAAGAATATCCATAAGGTAGATGAAAGGTTGAAAGATTTATTGGCAGATGTTACAAGTGAAATGAAAAGCAATATGACTTTCTTGGCCCCATTATTGTCTGCAATTGTTGTCGGTTTATCCTCTATGATTACTATGATTTTGGTTAAATTAAAAGATATAATTCCTGCAGGAAGTGAACAAAGTCTTGGCGGAATGAATATTTCAGAATTTATGGGGATGTTTGATGTGAATGCAATGATACCCCCATACTGGATGCAAATAATTGTCGGAATTTATTTGATTGAAATAATTTTCATTTTGACAAAAACATTAATATCAATAGAATCTGGAGAAGATAGATTGGGAGAAAAATCAGAAATTTCAAAAATGTTAAAGACAGGAATATTGCTATATATTATCGCAGCATTCATTTCAATAGTCGCATTAACGGCTTTAGCCAGTGTTGCAATTGGTGGAATTGCTGGATCCCTATAATTTAGTTGACTATATTCTAAGAATTGATTATTATACTCGATTGTAGAAAAGTATATAAAGCAAATTTTGTGTATTTTTTTGTAATAGTAATTAAAGTAAGAAATAAAAACAGAGGAAAAAAATGTTAAAAATCTTGAGAGTAAGTGAAGTTGTCGGCATGAGGGTATTTACTGATTCTGGCGAATATCTTGGATCTGTAGAGGAAGCAATTTTATTTGATAATAAGATAGATAGTTGGAAAGTAAGGATCTCAAAAGACAGTGGGATGGCGTCTTTTTTAAGTGGAGCAAAAGGATTGATAATTCCTCACCAATATGTAAAAGCATTCGGTGAAGTACTTATCATCAGTAAAGCAGCTATACCTGTTGCCGAAATAAATGACTCAGAAATGTAAATTCTGAGAAAACTACAACTGAACGATGGACACAATATTCATGAACCCTTTTTTTACGGATATAATTCTCCCATTTTTGTTAATTTTTGTAGTCATTTTTGCAATATTAAGGAAATCACAGGTTCTTGGAGATAACAAATTTGCAGATACAATAGTTGCAGCAGTCATAGCATTTATTTTTGTCGGAGTTCCAACAGCGGTTGGATTCACCATGAAGTTATTACCGGTTATTACGGTCTTGGTTGTAATTCTTTTATGTTACTATCTTATCTTTGGATTTTTGGGAATACATAAAAATTCTGGAATAATGATTGGATTGGGAATTCTTTTTGGAATTGCATTTATTGGAACAATTCTTTGGGCAACAGGTGTTTGGCAAAAAATTTCAGTTAATGAAGGATTAATTGGATCAATAATTATGCTTGTTGTTCTTGGTGGAGCAATTGCATTAGTCGTAGCAATTGGTGGAAATAGAAGTGGACAACCATAAAAATATTTAAATACTTGTTTTGTATTTATATTAATATTAAATAGATATAATAAAAAAGAGGAAAAATGGACAGTATAGGATTTATTGGTGGATTCAGAGATGTTGTAACACAAATGGGGCAATTTGGAGTTTTTGACGTATTGCTTCCGTTAGTTTTTGTTTTTACATTAGTCTTTGCAATTTTAGAAAAAATTAATATTTTTCAGAATAAAGGGGTAAGTTTAGTATTATCTTTAATTATTGCATTTTTCACAATTTCAAATGCATATATTTCTGGATTTTTTATGTATTTGTTTTCAAACCTTGGATTAGGTATTGCTATACTTTTGGTCTTGGTTATTTTATTGGGATTCGGATTAAATGAACAGACAGGTGCATGGAAATATATTTTTGGAATTGTTGGTGGAGCATTATTTTTAGTTGTTCTTGGAAGATCAGGAACTTTTTCAATGTTATTTGGACCTAACTTTTCTTTCTGGCTTCAGCAGAACGCAGCTTGGATAATAATGATTCTTGTAGTTGGATTAGCAATTGTTGGTGTATATCTTGCAGTTGGAAGAACAAATACCGCGGGTGGACACGGCGGAGGACATCCATAAAATAAGATGGCAACAATCGATTTAAGCGGAATGGCAACATTTATTCCTGTTTTTGGATTCTTATTAGTTTTCAGCGTCACCTATGCATTATTATCAAAAACAAAATTATTAGAAGACCACAAATTTACAAATATAATCATTGCATTTTCAATTGCAATAATCTTTTTAGTTTCTGCAAATGCAATTGAATATGTTAAGGTAATTACACCCTGGTTTGCAGCATTTATCATTAGTTTATTATTTATTGCGTTGACTGTTGGATTGTTAAAAAAAGATGTTGACCAATTTTTTCCAAGTTGGTTTGCATGGGTTATAATTTTAGTTTTAATAGTTATTTTTGTAGCTTCTGCAAGTTATGTTTTTGGAGATTTAATTGCTAAATATTTACAAGGCCCAAAAGAATTTTTATTACAACCAAGTATTTTTGGTGTTGTAATTTTATTGATTGTTAGTGTTTTAGCTGGATGGTTGTTGACAAAAGGTCCTGCAGCCAAATAATAAAATTATTCTTTAGAAAATAAACTTTTAGTTAATCATTTTATTCTTTCCTCAAAAATGTTTTACATTTTTGGGACACCAAAAATTATTTCATAATTTTTGAGTGCTTCATCATTTTTGCAAGTTTCATTAAATCTTTTCTTTTCATTCCTTGCAAATCCCCTCTTGCTAGTTTTTCTGGATCAAGATTTTGCATACCCTTCATGCTTGATGCTTGTTGAATAATCATTTCTTTCATGACTTTGTGTTGTTTTATTAATTCTCTAATTTCAGAACCAGGAACATTGCACCCTTTTGAAATTCTTCCAATTCTTGAACTGTTTAGGGTTTCTGGATTTTCTCTTTCATTCAAGGTCATAGAATCAATAGCATATTTCCATCTTTTCATTTTGGCTTCCTGTACATTAACCATATTTCCCAAATCTTTTTTTTGCATTAATCCACTCAATCCCGGAATCAATTCAGAAATTTTATCTAATGGCCCCATGCTTTGCATCGCTTTTATTTGATCATATAAATCGTTCAAGGTAAATTTTCCAGCTTCTAATCTGTCTTGCATTTTTTTCTGATCTTTTTCTTCAATTGCCATTTTTGCTTTTTCAAGTAAGGAATGAAGATCACCCATTCCAAGCAATCTAGAGACAAAAGATTCTGGATCGTAACTTTCTATTTCATTTATTTTTTCACCTGTACCAATAAAAATTACTGGAGATTTTGTCATTGAACAAGAAACTAATGCCCCCCCACCTTTTGCAGTTCCATCTAATCTTGTAAGGATCACACCATTAATTTTACATGCTTGGGAAAATCCTTCTGCTTGTCTTTTTGCTGCTTTTCCAATATCACCAGGAATTACGAGAATAATCTTATCTGGCTTTATCTCATCATGAACTTTTTTTATTTCAGAAATTAAATCATTATTTAGAACATCTCTTCCAGCAGTATCAACTATAACAAGGTCAAATTTTGAAAGTTTATCTTTGAATTTTTCATAAATTTTAATTGGATTTTTTTCTTCTTTATCAACAAAAACAGTTAAGTTTCCTTTTTTACCCATTTGTTCAAGTTGTTCTGGTGCAGCAGGTCTATGAACATCTAATCCAATAAGTGCAACCTTTAACCCACGCTTGCTATAATAGAAACCAATTTTTGCAGAAGAAGTTGTTTTACCTGCACCATATAATCCAAGCATCATTATTTTAAATGGCTTCTTTTCCTTATCAATATCTAATTCATAATAATCTTTACCTAAAATTTCTACTAATTCTTTATATAGGATGTCTATAATCTGTTCTTTTTTCTCCAAACTCTTAATATTGTCTGTTGCTTTTTTTCTTATTTTTTCAGAAATTTCCTTAATAATAACCATATCAACATCCGCCTCTATAAGTGATCTTTGAAGCTGTTTAATAATTTCTTCGATTAATTTTTTATCAACAAAAACAGCATTCGCTATTTTATTCATAGCGTTTTTTAAAGTCAAACCTAATTTTTCTAACATTTTTATTTAATTTTATTTAATTTTATTTAATTTTATTTAAAATCTATTATATATTCAATTTATAAAAGTTTATAAATTACTATGTTTTGTTAAAAATATCATAAGAGAAAAAGAGGAAACAATGAAAAATAAAACAGGCTTTTTTTTAATTTTAGGAATAGCTTTTTTATTCTTAATGTCATTATCACTTGCTCAAGAAAAATATGCATATATAGATTCAACTATTTTGAACCAAGATCCATATCCTGCAGAACCAAATGCCTATGTTGAAATTTTATTTAAATTTGAAAACAATGGTGGTCTTTCAATAAGGGATTTTATGACAGAAATAATTCCAATATATCCTTTTTCATTAGATCCAAGTTCAAATGGCGTAGTAAAAATTGGAAATATTGAGGGTTTGCAAAGAGATGGGGATGCAATTTTTGTCATATATAAGGTTCGAATAGATAAGGATGCAATTGATGGAAACAATAAATTAAAGATTAGATATACTTATAATACAGATTATAAATGGGATAATTATTGGGAGAAAGAATTTAACATAAACATAGAAAGCCCAAGAACAGATTTTGATGTGGCAATCCAGGATTTTTCTCCAACAACAAAATCATTGAGTTTAGCAATTTCAAATATCGGAAAATATGATGCAAATTCTGTAACAGTTAGAATTCCTGATCAAACAGCATATACCTTTCTTGGAACAGATAAAAGTATAATCGGAAATATTGAAAAAAACGATTATACTATTGCTACATTTAAAATAGATCCAAAAGAAGATGGCCCACTTATTATAAATATTGCATATACCGATTCTTTGGGAATTAGAAGGGAAATTGAAAAAACAATAATTTTTACTTCTTCAACATATGCTCCAAAAACCAATGGAACAAAAGAACCCGGAATAAGTAAATCTCTTATCTATATTATTATAGGTGTTATTGGTTTAATTATTATTTTTGTATTCTTAAGAATCCTCAAAAAAAAGAGAAAGAAACAATAAATTTAGGGGGGTATTAATATGAAGTTAAAGGATTTATTTAAATTTGCAGTTAAGAATTTAACCACCCGTGGATTAAGGAGTTGGCTTACAGTAATTGGAATAATTATTGGTGTTGCTGCAATTGTAACAATTGTTTCTATTGGGCAAGGTATGCAAGGGGTAATCACCGAGCAATTAGGTGGACTTGGGGCAAATGATGTTTATATTATGCCTGGAGGGGGGATGGGTGCTCAAATGATGGGTGGAGATGCTTTTGCAAAAAAGAGCGGAACATTAGATGATAGAGATATAAAAATAATTCGTTCTGTTGAAGGAGTTTTAGCAGTCGCTCCAGATATAGTAGGTATGCAAAATGTATATTACTCAAATGAAATGAAGAACACATATATCTGGGGAACAAATCCAGAATGGTTAATTGTAAGAGCAGGATCCATGGAATCTGGAAGATTCCTAATGAATGGAGATAAAGGTGTTGCTGTTTTAGGAAATAAAATTGCAAAAGAAGGTTTTGATAAGGAAATTTATTCAGGATCACAAATACGAATTGAAAACAAATCTTATCGGGTTATTGGGATTTTGAATGAATTTGGGGGATTTGGAAATTCAGCAGAAGATGGTTCTGTTTATTTAACAATTGAAGATGCAAAAGAGTATTCTATGTTTGATGAAGATAATTATTATACTATTGAAATTGATGTAGATCCTGAACGAATAGAAGAAACTGCAGAAAAAATTAAACAACAATTAATGATTTCAAGACATGTTGATGAAAATACTATAGATTTTGGAATAATTACAGCTAAAATGATTACTTCTACTGTAGATAATATTATGGGAACAATAAATTTCTTTTTATTAGGGATTGCTGCAATTTCCTTAATTGTTGGGGCCGTTGGAATTGCGAATACAATGTTTACTTCTGTAACAGAGAGAACAAGACAAATTGGTATTTTGAAAGCTATTGGGATGAAAAATCATGATGTAATGATTATGTTTGTTATTGAATCTGGTTTGATTGGATTAATTGGTGGTATCATGGGGATGTTAATTGGTTTTATTATATCTGGAATAATTGGAGAAATAAGTATATATGCACTATCTGGTGGAGCAGGCGGTGTTGCTCCAATAGTCTCTATTCCAGTATGGCTAGTATTTTTTTCTATAACTTTTTCTATGGTCATAGGAATAATTTCTGGATTAATCCCAGCAAAAAATGCATCTAAATTACAACCAGTTGAAGCATTAAGATATGAATAAAAGGAATAAAATGAATAAAAAAATTGTTTTATCAGTAATTGATTTGAAAAAAATTTATGATTTAGGCGAAGTTAAAGTAAATGCCCTTAATGGGGTCACATTTGATATTTTAAGAAATAAAATCACAACAATCATTGGTCCAAGTGGAAGTGGAAAATCCACCCTTTTACATCTTTTGGGTTTTTTAGATAAACCAACATCTGGAAAAATTTTTCTAGATGATAAAGATGTGTCAAAATTAAATGAAGAGAAACTTGCAGATTTGAGGAATAAAAAGATAGGTTTTATCTTCCAATTTTTTAATCTTTATCCGATGTTTAATGCAGTTGAGAATGTAGAACTGCCCTTATCTATTTCGCATGTCGATGAAAAAGAAAGAAGGAAAAAAGCACTCGAACTTTTAAAATTAGTTGGATTGGAAGAAAGAGCTTACCATTTTCCGAAGCAACTTTCCGGTGGAGAACAACAGAGGGTTGCAATTGCAAGGGCATTAGCAAATAATCCCTCAATAATCATGGCAGATGAACCAACTGGAAATTTAGATACACAAACATCCCATGAGATTATGGAATTGTTGGTTAAATTAAAAGAACACACAACAGTAATTATTATTACACATGATTTAGGATTAACAAAACATTCAGACAAGATTATAAAGATTGTTGATGGAAAAATTTCCGAGATGAAATAATCACTCAAACAAATTTTCTAAAAGTTCTTCTTTGTCGAAAGGTTTTAATTTATCATATTCTTGCCCAACACCTAAGAATAAAACTGGTTTTTGTGTAACATAACCAATACTAATCATTGCACCACCACGTTCATCAACATCTGCTTTTGTAAGGATAATTCCATCAATTTCCACAGAGTCATTAAATGCTTTTGCTTGTTCTATTGCATCATTTCCAGTTATACTCTCTGCAACAAAAAGTTTTAAATCTGGTTTAGAAACACGAACAATTTTTTCCATCTCCCTAATTAAATCAGTTTTTGTGTGCATTCTTCCAGCAGTATCTATTAGTACAACATTTGTTTTATGTTTTTTTGCATATGCAATTGTATCAAAAGCAACTGCTGCAGGATCACTACCATAATTTTGTTTGATTATTGGAACATCAAGAACATTTGCATGTTTTTCAAGTTGTTCTATACTTGCTGCCCTGAAGGTATCTCCTGCCCCAAGAACAACCGAATAATTCTTTTGTTTTAACATATGTGCTAACTTTGCAATGCTTGTTGTTTTTCCAGAACCATTTATTCCCAAAAATAAAATAACGTAGGGTTCTCCTTTTGCTTTTTTTTCCTTTATTCTTTCAAATAAATCAAAGGGGTTGATCATAAGTTTATCAAGGGAGTTTCTTAGAGCTTTTTTTATTTCTTCCTGCATTTTTCCTTTTTTTATTTCTTTTTCTAATAATTCTTTCTTTAGATTTTCTCTTAAGGAATCAATTGCTTCTAATGCAACATTGTTTTCAATTAATATTAATTCAAATTCATTAAAGAATTCGTCAAAATCTTCTTCATTTATTTTCTCATTAGAAATAAATTTTTTAATCTTAGAAAATAATCCCTCATGTTTTTTTGATTCTTGTTCGGGTTTGTCAGATTCCAATTTTTCTTCAGCATCAGAAATTTCCCTGGTTTTTACTACTTCAGTTTTTGTTGGGGATTTTGTTTCAATTTCTATATCTCTTTCAACAATTATTTCAATAGGCTTTTCAGTTTTTATTTCTCTTTCTTGGGTTTCTTCTGTTTTCTTTTGAATATCTTCATTAACTTCCGAAGTTGTAACTATTTCTTCCTGTTTTTGTTCTTGACTTCCTTCAGGTTCTGTTTCTTCTGTCTCTTTGGTTTTTCCAAAGATTTCTTTGATTTTATTTTTTAAAAAGCCAAACATTTTCAATACCTTTAATTCAAATAGCAAGAAGGATTTATAAATTAGTAAGTTTTTTTAATATAATGAAAAGAGGCGAAGAAATTTTTCATATTTATCTGTTTAGACATGGTCAAACAACATATAATGAGAAAAAAATTTTTACAGGATGGAAGGATGCAAAATTAACTAAAAATGGAATTAAAAGTGCAAAAATTATTGCTAAAAAATTAAAGGATAAAAAAATCCAAGTAGCATTTCATACAAGACTTTCAAGATCAAAAGATACATTAAGGGAAGTTCTAAGGTATCATCCAGAATGCAGAATAATTATTGAAGATGATCGGATGATTGAGAGAAGTTATGGGGGTTTGCAGGGAACGAAACATTCTACATTTATCTCTAAAAATGGAAGAGAATTATTCGATAAATACCACCGGAGTTATGGGGTTGCTCCGCCAAGGGGAGAATCAATAAAAATGGTGGAAAAAAGGGTTAATAGGTTTATCAAGGATTTATTGTTTTTTATTAAAAAGAACAGAGTTAATGTTGCTATTTCTGCACATGGGAATTCAATGAGGCCGTTTAGAAGATATTTTGAAAAAGCCTCGATAAAAGAAATGATGGGCTGGGAAATGCCCTATGATAACTATTTTGTTTATAGGCTTAAGGTATAGTAGAATATATGTTTTTTCTAAGAAATATCTTTAAATAGGATATTTTGTATGGGTTCTTATAATAAAATGGTAAGCTATCAGGAAATTTATGATTTACTCAGAAAAGAAAAATATTCAGAACAATTGCAGCAATTACCTGATAATTTTTTAAAAGAAGTCAGTATTTATCTTAATGAAAAGAAAAGCATTGTTGATAAAGATCAAGGGAGCCTTTTTTCAGATACGCAAAAAATAACTAGGAAACAATTCGAAAACGCCGTTTCCCTTGTAAATGAATTATTAGCTGTTCGTGGAAAAAAAGTTCTAAATTTGAGTTTTACAGCTGCTCAAACAGGAGTAAGTAAAAGAGATACTGAAACTTTATTAAATCACGAAAAAGAACTATTTGAGAATGTTGTTAGGAAACTTGAAGAAAATAAGGCAGCAGTCACGAGAACCCTTGAGGGTGAGGGAGAACAAGAGAAAGATTTAAAAAATGTGCTTGTCAGGTTTAAACAATCGGTTCCTAAGTTTTTAGACTTAGAAGGCAAAGAAATTGGGCCTTTTAATTCTGGGGACGTTGCAAATATCCCCAAGGAAATAACACAAATCCTTCTTGAAGAAGGAAAAGTCTCAAAAATTGAGGAAGAGGATTAACAAATATAATCAAATGAAAGTCCCAAAAACAATGAAAAGATATTGCCTGAAGTGCAAGAAGCACACAACACACAAAGTGGTAATTGTTAGTTCAGGACATCAAAGAGGTTCATTGAAAAGGGGATCTATCGCAAGAGCAAAATTAAGGGGGAGAGGAAAAGGAAAAGGAAATTTAGGTAAATGGGGTTCTAAGAAAGCAGCATCAAAGTTTAAGATGAAGGTTAAAAATACGAAAAAAACAAATTTAATGTATACTTGTCAAACATGCAAAAAATCAAAAAATCAATTAAAAGGAAGAAGGGTAAAAAAAGTAGTTTACAAGGAGGAAGATAAATAAAAATGGCAATAAAGAGAAAATTATTTGATGTTTATTTGACTGCAGCAGATTTAACTGTACAAATATTTGGGGCTTCTCAAGAAGCACTTAAGGATAAAAATTTAACATTAGATTTAACCAGGTTTTTAAAAGGTAAAAGTTGCGAAGCTAGATTTCATATTGTAAAAAAGGACGATAAATTACTTGGAGAAATATTTTTATTTTCAATTCCGCAATCTTATATCAGAAGACTTATTGGACACGATATAAGTATTATAGAAGATTCATTTGTTGTAAAATGTTCAAATGGAAAATTAAGAATAAAACCTTTTTTAATAACTAGAAATAAAGTTCATAGAAAAGTTAGAACAGAATTAAGAAAACAAGCAAAGGAAGAAGTAGAATCTTTCTGTACTGGAAAAACTAAAGAAGAAATATTTAATGCAGCTATCAATTCAACTATCCAAAAAATAATGTCAAAAAAATTGAAGAAAGTTTATCCACTAGGGATATGTGAACTTAGAATGGTTGAAGTATTAAAGAAATAATTCTATTTATCTTCTACCTATCCAAAAGCCTTAAAAAACCATTTTCTTTCCCTAATATATGCCTTTGTAGCTCAATGGTAGAGCAACTGTTTTGTAAACAGTAGGTTGGGGGTTCAATTCCCTCCAAAGGCTCTTGAAAACTCGAAAAGTTTTCGGAGCACCAAAAAATTCATATTTTTTGATTGCTTGAAATTTTTGTGGGCCCATGGTCCAGCGGTTAAGACGTCTCCCTTACACGGAGAAGGTCACAGGTTCGATCCCTGTTGGGCCCATTATTTTTCTTTTAGTTATTACATGTCTTTTCTATAAATTTAAATATAATTCTTTCTTAGAATTTTCATGATTGTTGGTTTAAAAAAAGAGGCGATAAAAATAAATCAAAAAAGAGCTGTAAGGATTTTATTTTTAGAAGAGAATGATAAAAGGGTAAAGAAAGCAATAGAGATAATAAAAAAAGAAGACATTGCTGTTCCATTTATTGTCAAGGGAAACAATATTCAAGAAAAATTGAGTAAAGCAAAATCTTTATTACACAGTGGGGTTGCAAATGCACTTATTACTGGAGCAACACACTCAACCAAGGACACACTATATTTGGCTTTTGATTTTGTTAGAAAAGATGTAAAAAGAATTAGTGGAAGTTTTCTCATGATTTCTAAAAATGAACATAAATCTTTTTTATTTACGGATTGTGCAGTTCAGCCAAACCCGGATTCAGAACAATTAGCAGAAATTGCAAGATTATCTGCGGAGACTTATCATTTTTTAATAAAAAAAGAACCAAAATTAGCTATGCTTTCTTATTCAACAAAAGGTTCTGGAAAAGGAGCAAGCGCAGAGAATGTTCAACAAGCATGTAAATTAATTAAAAAGAAATACCCAAGATTAATGTTTGATGGAGAGATGCAATTAGATGCTGCAATTGAAAAAACTATTGCAAAATCAAAAGGAGCAAAACCTTTTGATTATAATGTTCTTGTATTTCCTTGTTTAGATGCAGGAAATATTGGATATAAATTAGTTGAAAGATTTGGGAATTATCATGCGATTGGACCAATATTACAGGGATTAACTAAACCAATTAATGATTTATCAAGGGGGTGTTCTGTAGAAGATATCGTAAATCTTGCAGCAATAACTGTTTTGCAAGTTAATGATTCGAGGAAATAATTTTTGAAAAATAAAAATGAAAAAGAAATGTGATACCATTCATGAAAGAATTTGTATGCAACCATGTCCGATAGGATTAGAAGGTAAATGTTGTAGAAACTGCCTTATGGGTCCATGCAGGGTTGTGGGTAAAGAACAAAAAGGAGTTTGTGGTGCTAATCAAGATTTAATTGTATCCAGAAATATCTTAAGATTTACCGCAGCAGGAGCTGCTTGCCATGTCGGACATGCATATCATTTATTAAATTATCTAGGAAAAAAATATCCAGAAAATTATATCGAGAAAAAATCTCCAAGATACTTATTTAGTTTATGGAATAAATTAGGTATTGTTCCAAGCATCAATTTTGAACATTTTAAAGACATAAGTGAAGCATTACATGCTTCTTCTATGGGTGTTGATGCAGATTTTACAAGTGTTTTAAAGAGAACAATGAGAATGGGGCTTGTTGATGGATATTATGGATTATATTTGGCAACAGAATTAGAAGATGAAAAATATGGAAAACCAAAAATTATCAAAGGGGAATTAGATTTAGGCGTCATAAAAAAAGATAAAATTAATATTGCTGTTCACGGTCATGAGCCAATGCTTGCGATTGCACTTGCAAATGAAGTTAAGAAAAAAGAAAATTTAGATATTAATTTAATAGGTGTTTGTTGTACTGGTGCTTCTTTATTAAATCGATATGGAATTCCAATGGCAGCAAATTTTATTTTACAAGAAGATGTTATTTCTTCTGGAGCAATTGAAGCAATGATTGTTGATGTTCAATGCATTATGCCTTCTTTATCAAGTTTATGTGAATGTTATCATACAAAATTAATTACGACAAATAAATTGTGTAGAATTCCTGGAGCAGCACATCTACCTTTTAGAACAGAAAAAGAGGCATTTGAAAATGCTAAACAAATAATTAAAATTGCAAGACAAAATTTTAAACATAGAAAAAAAATAGAAATTCCAAATATCAAAAAAGAAGTTATTGTTGGTTTTTCTGAAAATAATTTACCTTTATTAGAATTTTCCAAAAAGATAAAGAATGGGGAAATAAAAGGGATTATTGGGGTAGTGGGTTGCGCGAATCCAAGAGTAACAGAAGATTGGATTTCTTTTTATAAGGGATTGAGTAAAGATTATATTATTCTTACAACAGGTTGCATGGCATTTAAATTTGGAGAAGCAGGATTATTAGATGGAAAAAGATTTTTTCACATGGGTTCTTGTGTAAATAATTCGAGAATAGCAGAGGTTTTCAAGAGAATTTCAGAATTATCTGGTAAAAAAATGACAGAACTTCCATTAATGGTCTCTTGTCCAATGCCAATTACAGAAAAGGCAATTGCAATAGGCTTCTTTTTTGCAACACTTGGTGTAGATGTTCATTTTGGATATCCTTTTATGATCTCAAGTGATACAAATGTCGCAAATTTTTTGGAAAATGTATTAAAAAAAGAATTTGATAGTAAGATTTTTCTTGAAACCAATCCGTCAAAACTAAAAGAAAAGATAAATAACTTATATAAAAATAAAAACAGAGGTAAAAAATAAAATGAAATTTCTTTTATTCAACATCGGATCAAAAACGATAAAATATGCAATATATAGGGATAGAAAACTTATTGAAAAGCACATAGTATACACAAAAAAATTAAATATCATTAAAAAAATTTTAGATAAATCTTCTCCAGATTATATTTTACATAGGGTAGTTCATGGAGGAAATATAAAAAAAGAATGTTTCATTAATAGGGAAACCCTTAAGGAAATTGAAAAATATTCTATTTTTGCCCCATTACATAATCCGAAACAGCTTGAAGTTATTAAGTTATGCCAAAAACAAAATCATAATAAAAATATTGCAATTTTTGATACATCTTTCTTTTCAAACCTCCCAGAAAAAGCAAAAATTTATCCAATTCCTTTAAAAATTTCAAAAAAATATAATATTCAAAGACGCGGTTTTCATGGATTAAGTCATGAAAATGTTGCAAGAAAATTTTATGATAAAAAAGTAATTTCTTGTCATCTTGGTTCAGGTTGTAGTGTTTGTGCAATAAACCACGGAAAAGCAGTCGACATAAGTATGGGGTTAACACCATTAGAAGGAACAATGATGGTAACTAGGGGCGGGAGTATTGATCCAGGAATAATTTTAATGCTAGTTCAAAAATTTGGATTAAAAGAAACAGACAAGATTTTAAATCATAAATCTGGTTTTGTTGGATTAACTGGTTCAGAAGACGTAAAAAAAATTTATGAAAGTCAAAAAATAAAAGATAAATTGGCAATAGATATTTTTTGTTATAATGTTGCTAAACAAATTTGTGCATATTTAGCAGCATTAGGTAAAATCGATATAATTTCATTTAGTGGAGGTATAGGGGAGGCAAGCGAAGTAATTAGAAATAAGATTTGTTCTTATCTTCCATTTAGATTTAAGATGGAAATAATAAATACAAATGAAGAAGAATTAATGATTCAAAAAGCTCTTCAATTAATAAAGGGCAAATAGATTTATAATATCAAAGAATCTAATAGAAATATAAAATGGCAAAAAAACAATCAAAAAGCTCAAGCAGAGATGAAGAGAAACTTTTTGCTGTATTGTGTTATCTCCTTTCTATAATTGGAGTATTACTTGTTTTAGTAACAAAAAAAGATAGAGGGAATCTATCTATTTATCATGCAAAACAAGGACTAGTGTTTTTTATTGCATGGGTAATAGCATCAATTATTGGGACAATCTTTTTATGGATTCCAGTAATTGGACAAATTATTGGGAGTCTCCTATGGATAGGAATTTTAGTCTTGATGGTAATCGGTATAGTTAATTCAATCAACAATAAGATGATACCCTTGCCTTTAATTGGACAATACGGCGATAAATTTAACTTTTAATTTCTTTTATTTTTTTCTTTTTTTCTTTTTGTAACTACTTTTTAATTACAATCAAGCAAAAGATTTAAAAATCAAATCCGCCTTTAATTTCAAAGAAAAATGGCCAAATTTAAGGAAACAATGGGGAAAATTGAAGAAAATATCTCCCAATATTGGGCAAATAGTCGATTTTTGAATACATCTCTTAATATAAAAAATAAATATATGGTTCTTACTGTAACAGGGATTGTAATGGGTTCTCTTCTTGGTGGTATGGGTATTGGTGGATGTTATAACTCTAATATGAAGGTTCAAAGAGACAATTACCGAAGAGAGGCTGCTGAATTAACTTCACAAAATCTCTCTTTGAATGAAAGAAATGGATTATTAGAAAGGAAAGTTTCTGTTCAAAAAGATTTAATCAAAAACTATAATTTGATTGTTGGAAAATCTGCAGAGCAAGCATCAAATATTGCAGAAATAGCAAAAAAATATGCAGATGGGTTAAGGGGTTTAGATGAAAGTATGAAAAAACAATTAAAAGAATAAAAACAAATTAATTAATCAAAGGATAAACTTATTTTAAATTTAAAAATATACAAAATGAAAAAAACAAATATTTTTTATGGGGCTTTGTTATTTACAACAATTTCTTTATTTACGGGTTGTTCAAATAAAAAATATGAAGCAATCTCTGGAAAATTGGATTCTTTATCAAACAAAATAGAAGAAGTTGTTTCTTATGCAAAAGAAACAAGAGATTCTGTAAATGTGTTTATGCCAATAGCTTATTCCATAAGAGATACAGGTGTTGTTACAAGAAAGGGTGTTGCGGGGCTTTATGGAAAAATAAAAAAGGTTGGAAATAAAGTAGATGGTTTGTCAAAAAAAATAGATTTTTATAAGATGGAACAAGATTCTTTAGTAGAATCCAACGAAGACATAATTGATGAACAATTTGCTTCAGCAGAGAGCTCAATGATTGCATTTAAAGAACAATATGGTGTAGATATGGATAGCCTTAAAAAAATAATATCAAAAACCCAAGAAAAAACAAAAAAACCAAAATGGTATTTTGGAACACCAGTATTCGGTTGGGTTAAGTAATTATAACATAAAATGTCAAACAAAAATCCAATTTATTTAGGAATTTCCTTATTAGCATTGGCTTTAAGCGGATTGAGTATTGTGGGATATGTTAGCCTGAATAAAAAATATATAGATCTAGATAAAAAGTTCGATGCAACTGCAGATACTCTTAAACAATATAAGGCAACTTTGCAAAACCAAGGACTTTACGGCCCATTGAGTTCTAAAGTCGATACATTAGGAAAAGAGATAATTCATTTGAGAAGATTTACAGAAGGTTTTTTTGGGGGTTCAGAAATAACTAATGAAGAGTTTGCAACAGAACTTGGAGAACTTGAAAAAAGGATAGGGTTAATTGAAAAACAAAAACCAAAAACCAAAAACCAACAAAAAACTATCTGATAAGGAAGAATTAGATGAAATAGAAAAAAGAGCACTTTTAATGCACAATTCTTTTTGAAAGAAGACAATAAATCTAATTTTATTTATTTGGTCTCAACTTATTTTATTTTTATATCGGTACTGATAAACTTTATATAGGTTAAAAACTTCTTTTTGAATGTCAGGAATTGGCACAAAAACCAACCAAAAAGAGGTCATTATGTTTAGTCATAGCAACAAAGCCCAAGTCACTATTTTTATTATTATCGCGGTTTTAGTTGTTGCTCTTGGAACGGCTGTTTATATGTTTTATCCAAAAATTTTTCCATCTGTGGAAGAAAATAAAGCACAATTTGTAGAAAATTATTTTTTAGATTGTATTAATGAAAAAACAGAACAGGGAATAAAAATAATGTCTTTTCAAGGGGGGTATATCGAACTTCCAGAATTTGAAAAGGGTTCAGAATATATGCCTTTTTCAAATTATTATCCATTTTTAGGAGCACAAATACCTTATTGGTTTTATTTTTCTGGAAACAATATTCAAAAAACACAAAAACCAACAATTGAGGGGATGGAAAAACAACTTGCAAAATATGTAAATGATTCTATACTTTCTTGCAGTTTTGATTCTTTTAAAATTCAAGGGTATGATATTTCTTCTTCTGTAAAAAGAAATACAGACGTTATAATTTCAGAAAATTATGTTGATTTAAACATCGATTTTCCAATAATTGTTTCTGTCGATGGAAAAACAACTTCATTGAACCCTCATAAAACAAGAATTACAAGTAAAATTGGAAAATTGTATTCTAATGCAGAAAAAATATTTAATGATGAAATGAAAACCCTATTCTTAGAAAATTATTCACTAGATATTTTAACATTGAATGCACCAGTTACAGGTTTTGAACTTTCGTGTGTTCCCAAAATTTGGCAAAAATCAAAAATTAAACAAGATATTCAACAAGCATTACAAGATAATTTAATGACATTAAAATTAAAGGGAAATGATTATTCTTTAATAAATGAAGATAGAAAATATTTTGTTTACGACATTGGGGAAAATATCAATGAACAAGTAAATTTTTTCTATTCAATAAAAGATCCAATGAGATTTGAGGTTTATCCTGTTGACGGAGATATAATGCGAGCAGATCCTGTGGGGAATCAACCCGGAATCAATTTAGCAGGATTATGTTATGTTCCATATCATTTTGTCTATGATTTAGGATTTCCAGTTTTAGTAAGAATAACATCTGGAGAAGAAATTTTTCAATTTCCAATGGTTGTTTTGATAGATAAAACTGTTCCAAGAAATGCAACAGAACTTGGCAATATTTCTGAGGGTATAGATTTTTGTTCAGATGAATTCAAGGTTCAAGAAATTAAAATTTATTCTTTTGATAATAATAATCAACCAATTAAATCAGAGATTTATTACAAATGTTTGGATAAAATTTGCAGTTTAGGTGAAACAACGAGGGATGGAGATTATCAAAAATTAACTGCAAAAGTCCCACAATGTTATAATGGAAAAATAATTGCCAAAGCAGATGGATACAAGGATTTTTCAGTTTTAGTTTCTAGCAATGAAGAATTTAATATGAATATCTTTTTAGCTAAAATTTATCCAATTAAATTAGATTTAGGATTGAACGAAGGGGAAAAAGCACTTGTAACATTTAATTCCCAAGATTACAGCACATTCGCGTCATATCCTGAACAAAAAGAGATTAATTTTTCAGAAGGAAATTATAATGTATCAGTTTATGTTTTAAAAGATGCCCAAATTGTTTTGCAACAACAAACACAACAACAATGTCTTGAAATTCCTGTTGGTGGGATAGGTGGGGTATTTGGTTTAACAAAAACAGAATGTTTTGATGTAACTACCCCAAGTCAAACATTAACTTCAGTGGTAATTGGCGGAGGGAGTAGTGAATTAAGTCTAACAGAATCACAATTAATTGGAAAAGATAAAATAAAAATAGGTTTTGAAAGATTTCCAGAACCAAAAACTATTGATGAAATTTCAAATTCAATTTACGGAGTAAGTGTATCTAAATTATCTTTCACAATAACATAAAATGAAGAATATAAAAAAAATATTTTTTGTAATGGTTTCTATAGTCTTGGCATTATTTTTAATTGAAAATACCCTTGCTCAAACAGGATTACCTGATGCAAATAACCCATATGGGGCACAGAATGTTCCAGGTCAAACAGGAATAACCCCTTTTGATTGGACCTCGCAATCTTATCTTTATTCGAATTATGGAACAAATCCAACCGATATGATGCCCTGGACAAATGAAATGTGCGATAATGCAGAGTATATGGATTTTATTGTAAATATTCCATTAGATTCATGCAGTCCAGCAGTTATCCGGAGTGATTTATTAGAAGAACAAAATGTTCCGGTTTTTTGTAGATTAACTGGAGTAAAAGTAAACCCCCTAATCAATGTCCCATATATAAAAGACATACAGGTTATTCAACAAGATAAACCACAAGAGGTTTTGGGGATAACATATTATCCTCCAAATTCTGCATTGGGTTATTCTAATTACCAATATCCAATTACCGGAAGTCAATCAACTGGAAAAGAAAAGGTTCTCGGTGTTCCCACTATGTCAAATTTAGGATATGTTTTGATAATGTTGAAGCAACAGCCAAATGAAGCATTAATGCCAAAGAATGTCAAAATAAACATGACTCTTAAGATATTTTATGATGTGGCTAAAACATATGGGTTGGATGAAAATAGTTTTGTTTTACCAATTCTTACAGAGAATGAATGGAAATTAAGATACAAAGAATTTAGTTTTTGGAGAGGAAAAGGATATTTGAGATTAATTGAATTAAAAGATCAAACAGCAAAAATTGCAGTTTATACAAATCCAACAGGGAATCCAATAGATTATGTTACATTAAAAGAAGGGGTACAATTAACTCAAAAAGAAATTCTCCTTCCGGGATTTTATTGTGGAGCAGGAGTAAGATTAAATTTAGAAAAAATAACTCTCCCACAAAATCGTGCTGTAATTATTGTTGATGGAAACACCATGGTTATTGATGAAAAAGATCAGATTGGAGATACGGGGTGTGCGTTAACTACAATTAATTTAGAACAATATGGGTATGGGGGAACAGCAACAATTCAATGTCAAGCAAGCCATGCAGATTTGCAAATTACAAATTTGGAAGCAGATATGACTATTGGAGATAAAAATTACAAAGTTACACCTGGTCAAAAAATACCCATTCAAAAACCAGGAACAGATGACACAGAAAATTTAGAAAATTGGTATGTTGGATATATTGGGAAAGAATATGCAATAAGAACAACGTCAACAAATGATCAAGTTCCAATAGGTGTTGAAAATATAATTATTTTATTTTGTACTTATGTAAAACCACTAGCAATAATAT
>JAGVWO010000003.1 GCA_018304245.1 Candidatus Pacearchaeota archaeon | reverse complement strand
ATAAATTCTTTGGAGCCCATTGTACTGTGACATTTATACAATCACTTGGACAATTACATATATTTTCTCCTGTTCCACAAACACCATTTCCACAATTAATACAAATATTTGCCAAGTTTATTGGATCAACACATCCACTTAATCCTGGGACCCTATTTCTTATACTTGTTAATGGACTACAACATTTTTGTTCATCTCCAATAATAATTTGTCCTTCTGTTGCACAACAATCACTTGGGCAATTTTCTAAAGTTTCTCCTTTTGTAGATTCACATATTTTATTTCCACAAGTATAACATAATCCACAATCACCAGGACATGTCGAACAAGTTTCATCACCATTACAACTTCCATCACCACATTTTGCAGTTGTTCCTCCACCTGAAACTGGTGTAACATTTAATTGCCCCAATGGTGCGAATATACTTAATCCAAGAGGAATACATTCCCCACCACCACAATTAGATAAACAAACATAACTGCTTCCAGTACATGTACAACTTGTTGTATGACAACCAATTCGAGTATTACATGTATATCCGACAGGACATCCACTATTTACACATGATTGTAAATCTGGATTTGGATTTGATTGACACCATGTTGCAAGTCCAGTAATTCCATCATTAATTACATTTCCAGTAATTCCGATTGGGCTTATTGCAAATCCGCCTATTGGTGGCCAAGGTGTAACACCATCTCCATCATCCATTGATAAAATATTTGCACTCTTATTCACTGTACTATTTCTCTGAAGCCAAGTCCCATCATCCTCTAATCCCCATACACTCAAACTACTTTCATTAATACTTTGTGCATCCATACTTGTTTCGTTATATCTAAAAGAAACTAATGCATAATAATTTAATTCTGTATTATTTGTAATTTCTGCAAAATTCTTTGAAAAATTATACCATCCTGTTGGGAATGAATTAATTGAAGGAGATAAATTTACATTTATATTTTTTCCAGCTAATGTGATTGTTAAATCATCTGCTAATGTTAAATTTTGTATGGTATTATTTTCAGAATCTCCAGATAAAATCATTTGATATTCTCCATTGTCTGTTAGAGTATTATTTCTTAAGATATTATCATATGAATTATCTAAAGAAATACCAACATAATCGTTTGAATTTATTTGATTGTTTAAAAGAGAATTATTGTTTGAATAAGAAATTGTCAAACCAGTCACATCTCCAAAAGCAGCAGAATTATCATTAATAGTGTTATTTGTTAAATTATTATTATCAGAATAAAGGAGTATAAGTCCATACATTGAATTCAATCCAAAAATATTGCTTAGATTATTATTATTGATAAGATTATTTGAAGAATGTTCTAAGGACATTCCGGTTGTTGCTGAAGAACTACCACCTATCTCGTTATTTGTAATATTATTGAAATTAGAATTACTCAATGCTAATGTTTCACATCCACCCATTGCGGCATGACATGAAATTATATTGTCTTGTATTGTACTAATATTTACACCATCCAAAACAATAGGGATTCTAAAAAATGAAATTGTCATATTCTTAATTGTTATATTTTCTTTATCTAAAATATAAATCCCATTAGAAGAAGCAATCTCCCCTGTTATTGAATATCCCAAACCATCAACAATAATGTCATCTGCCCAAATTATAATTTTCTCCGATACAACCACTCATTTTTTCTAATGTTAAATTAACTGGTCCATTTTCACCAAGAATATAATTTCCTGTTAAATTAACTAAATCTGTTTCAGATACATATCCATTGGCTGTAGCATTAATACTGTAATTTGTATAAAATGTTTTTCCTGTATTTGTCTGATAATATTCTGTTACATTTTGTCTTTCAATATATCCTGATGAATTTGTCAATGCAAAATAACCTAATGTATCTGTATTATCATAAATCGTGACATCTGCTCCTTCGGCTTCTGTTCCGTTTGTATAATCTACATAGGTCTCTAAATACCATTGAACATAAAGCGTTCCTTCTTCGATTGAAACATTTGATTCATTAAATGTGACATTCAAAAAAGTATTATTTGGAATGATTGATTCAAAATTTACAGAATAAAAATCCATATTGCTTGAATTGTTAATGATAGAGTCTAAAACAAGATTATTTATTCCCGAATCAAAGACAATTCCAACATCATTGTTTGTTAAAATGTTTTTTGATAGATTATTCTCGTCTGATTTACTCAAATAAATCCCATAATAAGTATTTGAATCAAAATTATTCATTGAAATGAAATTACTATCTGAATCATCATAAAGCCAGATTCCAGTATCGCTCAGATATGAAAAATTATTTTTAGATATATTGCTTCCAAAAGAGTTTTGCAGGTATACTCCTCCTTCAATATTTTCTATTTTGTTATTATATATGGTGAGATAATCTGGCCCATGGGTTGATGTTATTGAATTTGAATAGATTGCTATACCTGTTATCCCACTAAAATTAGAATTGATTATTGTATTATTCCCCACATCATTACACATATCTGCAATCCATTCATCATGAATATAAATACCATAATCAAAATCTAAAAACAAACTATTTTCAACAAGATTATTTGTTGAACCGCAACTTAAAGACACCCCATAAAATATATCTGAAATAATAATATTTGAAATAGTATTGTTTACAACGACTGCATTAGCTCCGGATAAATCTATTCCATATTCAAAATTAGTTACGGTTAAATCTTTTATTATAACATCATCATATGCTTGATTTTGTATTCCCTTACCTGTTCCATCTCCAGAAAGAGTATATTCGGCACCATCTACAGTAATGTCATCTGCACCGATTGTAAAACAATCTCCAGATGATGTGAGGTTTGTATTCATAGTACAAGATTCTGTTATTGTATCTCCGCATGTGAAATTTGTTGTTGTTCCGATACAACCTTCTGTAGATGAAGATTCTTCTTCCATTGGTGCAAAGATACTAAACTCAGTTATATTTGCATAAATGATGTTATTTATGGTATCTACAGCCGAACCAGAAACTTCATTCCATTCTGTCCCATTATATCTAAGTAATTTTAATGCAGATTCATTGTCTACTAGAGATTCATTATATGAAATATTTAATTGAACCCATGCTTCTGTAAAATTAGTCATATTGACATATTCAGAAATATTACTATATCCTGATGGATCTTCGGGAATAGTTTGTGAATCTCTTATCGCGACATCTCCTGAATAAATTAAACTTATTTTACTGCTCGTAATATTTAAATTAGATATAAGAACATTATTTTCTCCACCCATACTATTTGAATAAATTTCCCATTCGGAGCTATCCCTTGAGGTACAATTAATTAATTGAGAATCAATTGTACCATCTATATAAAAACCAGCATAGATGCTATCTCTTGCAGTATTGTTAATTAAGGTACTATTGATTGTATAATCTACATAGAACCCATAATCACAACCAATTGCAGTGTTATTTGTATATGCTTGATTGTTCTGATAAACATCATAACAATATTCATAATTTATTGCAGTGTTATTTGTTAATGTGTTGTTGTCCCCATTACCCCCAAATCCCCAATCTCCATTTTGAGCAAAATTATTTATTAAGGTATTATTTGTATTAAAACTAAAGGCGACCCTTGCATCGTATGCTGAATTATTTTCAAGATAATTATTTGATGTAACCTTGAATGCTATATTTGTAGAGTCATTAACAGTATTATCAATTAATGTTACACCGTCTTCTCTTAAATCAAAAGCGTCCCAATAAACATTTTCTATCGTGTTATTAACATAGGTTGAATTTATTACTGGACCAAAGGTATTAATTTCAGTAAATCCACTCATAATTCCGTTAACACTTATTATTAAATTATTTTTGAATGAATTATGCCCGCCATTTGAAAGCTGGAAAGGGGTCGAAGAATATGTGGGATTATTGTGAATATATTCATTGTTGTTAATCTCAGAATAATATGCTCCTTGAAGATAAAATCCATAACCCCCATTGTAATTATTATATGCAAAATTATTTGAGATGTTTGTATAATTTGAATTATAAATGGAAATTCCTTTTGTGGAAGATGCTCCAGCTAAATTAGACATATTATTATTAAAAAGGGTATTATTCATCGAATTTACCAGACCTATTCCAAAGAAATTGGTATTTGGAGAACTTACAGTTAATAATTTGTTGTTATAGAAATATGAATTGTTTGTATTATTCGCCCAAATGCCTCCGCTGAAATTTTGAATAACCATATTTTTAATAGTTATATTGTCCCCAAAGCTAATATTTACACCATATCCAACCTTACTTCCAGTAAGCGTAAATCCATTTCCATCAAGAGTAACATCGCTAGCATTTATTATAAATGCTGTTCCAGAACAAGAGATATTCTCAACAATAATAACGTCTTCATTAACATAATATGGACAAGTCATATTTGCACTCCCAACGTATGCTGTAAAGTGTGTAACATTAAATGAGATAAAGGTCCCATTATCAACAAAATCTAACCCGGAATCTTGCCATTCAGAATTACAATTAAATTCTTCAAGATTCCAATCATCGCAATGCAAAATGTTAGTTATTTTTTGGTTTGTTGTTTTTTCTAATCTTATTGTTGATTCCCCTAATAAAATTTCTTGATTTGATTCACTTTCAACGGCAATAATCTCTGTTCCAAGGCCAAGATTTTGCAATTCTAATGTTGGTTTATCTATTTGAATAATTAGGTCACTAGGAATTTCTTGAAAATCTAAATTCATTTCAGGTAATTCTTCATTAACAATTGCCATTCCAGTCACTAATCCGGTTAAAAATTGTTCAGCCGGTTGATTATCTACTTCTTTGATTTTATAAACATCTTTTCCACCAAATTCTTCCTTTTCTAATTTTATGTTTGCCCCTGTATCGTTTAATTGAATTTCTTGGATCGTTTTCCCTTGTCTATTAATCATTGTTATTTTTGGTTTATCTGTAACAATAAAATTAACTATTTCTTCGTCAATTATCTTTTCAGAAGATAAAATAGAAACCTTTATTGAATGTTCTCCTGTTTCATTAATAGATATATTTAGATTTTTTAAATCAAAATTATAATTTTCAACCCCCCCTAAATAATTTTCTCCAAAACCAAATTCTTTTTTTGAATAATCTGTAGTTATCTTTATTTTATTTCCATTTTTTTCTATATCTAAAATTCCCTCAGACAAAGACTCATTCCCTTCATTTACTGAACCATCTATAATCTCTAATTTTTCTGTTGGTTCCAAGGTATAATAGAAAGGATATTCTCTTGAAACACTTGCAGAGAGATATTCTCCATCAAATTCAGATATTGTAAATCCATTCCAAATTCCAATGAATTTGTTTGCTATCGCGAAAAAAGTTAAGAAATTTCCAGTAATCTCTGGTGTTGAAAATGATTCAGAAGTATCCTCTTCTGAGGAAGATTCTGTTATATCGCTTGTTGTCTCTTCAGAATTTTCAGATGTTATTTCTGAAATTGTTTCTGATTCTGATGCTAATTCTTCTAATTCCACAGAGCCTATTGTTTCTAGTTCTTCTATTTCTTCTAGGTTTTGATTTTCTTCTAAAATAATTAATTCTTCAGTTGTTTCTTCTACAATTGTTTCTTCTACAATTGGTTCTTCACTTTGCTGTTCAGTTATTTCTTCTTGAGTATTATTTTCTTCAGATATTGCTAATTCGGTTTCTTCTATTTTATTTTCTTCAGATATTTCTGTTGTTTGGGTTAGGTTGGTGGTTTCATTTAATTCAGTTTCATTTGTATCAATCGTTTCATTTAATTCGATTGTTTGATTTAATTCTTCAGAAATGTTTGTTGCTGTTTCATTAAAGTCTATTGTCTGATTTTCTTCGAATGTTTGGTTTTCTTCAATTGTCTCATTTTCAATTGTCTCATTTAAATCTAATAATTTAAATTTAAAATAAACTTCAGGAAATGTTGTTAGTTCACCAGGTTTTCCGAATCCAAAACCTTCTCCAGAAATTTCTGCATTTTCAACATAATAATTCCCATAATCTTCATCAACTATCGAATCAGTTAATTCGATAAATTCTTTCATAGAATATTCTCTCGACACCCCATTATATTCTACCTTAATAATTGAATTTTCTGGTATTAATTCTCCTTCTTTCAAAGATAAAATGTATTCCCCATTTATTGGTTGGTTAATAAAATAATGATCTTTTTCTAAAGAAATGGTATTTCCAGTAATTAGAAGATTATTTGCTAAAAATAAAATACCAAGGATTAAAATAACTCCTAAAAATAAGAGAGATAACAGTTTATAATTTGCCTCTTTTCTAAATAATACCATCTTTTTTTAAAAACTTTTTATATTCATAAAAAGTATATTTATCTATGTAAATTTACTCTTTTAAAGGTTTTCATTTTTTTTACTTATTTAATCTAATTTATTTTTCAAGAGTAAGGTTTTTATACTCATTTTAGGGTAAATAATTATGGCAAGAACCAGGATAAAATTAGCAAGCACAGATGTGGACAAGCTTAATGAAATTGTTAATGCTATTAAAGATATAACTTCGAAAGGAGGAATAGCTTTACGAGGACCAATACCATTACCAACAAAAAAGCTTAAAATAACTACAAGAAAAAGCCCATGCGGAGACGGGAAAGCTAGTTTTGATCGATTTGAAATGAGAATTCACAAAAGACTTTTAGACCTACCAGCAGATGAGAGGGTTCTTCATAACATTATGAGGCTCGCTATACCTAAAGAAGTTAATGTAGAAATCGAAATGTTAAGTTAGATTCAAATTCACTAATTTAACTGTGCTTAAAATTTAAAAAAGCGAATAGAAAGCGTTCTTAATTTTATAACTTATTCAACAAATAAGATACTTTTCTTTTGATAAATCTAATATATAGTATTAATAGTGTTACATAATCTATATGATTCTCAGAATTTTTTCTTAAGCTGGAAGAATAGTCATTGTTTTCGCTAATGACTCAAAATATTTGTATGTTAAAACTATTTGAATTGGTGTAGAATATGTTCTTTCTGTTCCGAGGATTTTGACACAAGTTATTGCTCCAACATTTGCTAAGCCTTCTGTTCCTTGTTTTTGCCCATATGGTGCTTCTGCATTTTGTAATGTGCAACTAAATCCGGATTCTGTTTCTATTTGAATATTTACCAAATCTTTTTTAGTTTTTTCATTAAGATCATTATTTTCTAATTTATCACAATCAGAATTAAAAGAGTATACTTCTCCAACACCCTTATTTTCTAATTTAAATGTTAAATATAGTTTGTTTCCTTGAACTTGTTCTGTCATGGATGTGACTTGTATTGGGCCTGCAGAATTACTTTGCGTAATTATTTTATCTCCAGAAATTGTGCAAATATCATCTTTGCTTCCAATACAAATAACTGTTTGTGTTACAGTAGCATAATTATAACAAGAATCTATTTTCATAGTAATATTATATGGGTTTGGAAGATTTTTCCAAGGTTTTGCACCTTGTGAAAAAATTATTCTTTCTTTTCCACCATCTTGATATATTGATTTTTTAGATAAGATATTTGTATTTTGTTTTTTAAATTCAATATTTTGTAAATTTTCTCCAACGCCTGTTAAATAAAATGCGGCTTGACCTTGTTGTATATCTGCACCACCTTGGTTTTGTATATCTAAATATATTGGATATTGTTGTCCTGTTGTCATTAATTTTGGAGGAGCATCTTCAATAAAATCCATTAATAATCCTGTTGAATTGAATGTTGTTCCAGTAGATTTCTGACAAGATGTTGGAGATGTTGCTCCAGAAATCAAAATAAGTATAATGCCTGCTAATAATAGTATCTTAAAATCGAATTTCATTTTCCCTCTTATTTTTTTGTTTTTTTCTTAGTTGCTTTTTTCTTAGTTTTCTTTGTTCCGCAACCACAGCACCCACATGACATTTTTTATCACCTCCACGAAAATTATTAAATTTTCGGGGTCCAGAAAAATTATATTTTTCTAGGACTTATTAAGTTTTTATCTGATATGTAAACCCTTTTGAAATTTTAACCCCGTAATTTAGGGTTGAAACAAAAGGATAACCTTGTATGTTTTCAGAGTAAGATAAGAACGAGCACTTTATAATGTTTTCGTTTCCGAGCTCAAAATATTGATTTATTGCCTCTCCATTTTTCTTTGCACAAATTAATTGTTGCGGTGGAACCTCTGCATTAAAATAAATATTATTTTCTTTTGTAAAATCAGATGAATATATTTTATGCTCAAATTTTTTTATGAGACTAATTGTTAAATCTGTTTGATACCCTTCTGCAACCCTATATGATGATTGAGATAATGAAACCCCAATTGGTGAAGGTTCCTGGGTAGTTATTGGTTGTTGTGTTGATGGAACGTTTAATGTTGCTGTTGCCCTACTTGTTTCAACATAAAATGCAGAAACAATCATCCGCCCATTATAAATTCCCATTTTTGGAAGCCCTTGATATTTATACCAATTATTTTCTGGAAAATAAATTTCTACAGTTCCGGGTATTATTTTTTTTGATGTTCCACCACCAATTAATGCTTGAGATTTCTGTTCAGAAATTTCTGCAGCCCTAACATTGAATGAAGCACATTGACCGTCTCCATTAGAAGAAATCCCTAAAAAATTATCAGAAACATCATCTAAAACACAAATCTTTCCTTGTCTTGGTGTTTGATCATAGTTTTCAATTATAATCCCAATCCTAAAATTTTCCCCTTGTTCTAATGTTTTCCCACCATAAAGGAAATTTGGATTTGTGTTAAGAGAAAAATCTAATCCTGTTTTACTCGCATCTGTTGTTCCTTGACCTGGACAAGATGTTTGACCTGAAACCACAAATAAAAGGGCAATTAGTATTAATGCAAAAATTGCAAATTCCCTATTTAATTTACCTCTTTTTTTCATTTTTTTAATTTTACTATATTATACTAAATATAATACTCCTTAAATATTTTAATTTTTTAATCCTATGGCGTTTTTTTGATTATTCCTTCAAACTGTGTTAAAACATCATATTTTGATTCAACACTTATTGGTGATAATATCGGCGTTTCAGGAGCATCAATTATATATGCAGTACATGCTAAGGAATATTTGTCTTCCTCACTCGAATATAAAAATATTTTTTTCAATTCAGCCGAGTTCTTATTCCTAATTTCAAGAATGCCATCTGCTGCTAATTCCAATCCTTGACATTCGATTATATAATCTGAAGTTGGATAAGACAATGTTAAATATTCTAAATTAATCAATTTGGAATTGTCATCTTGTCTCTTTAAAACAATTCTGAAATCATATGTGTTTTTTGGATTAAAAGGCATATCATTATCTGAGGCCAATGCTGTAGAATATGGTGCCTTGAAATTCATTGTACTTTTTATTTTGCCCATGTTTGAACCCAATCCAATATAAACAGGCCAGGTTGTTTCTGCTAAAACTGGTCTTTCTAAATCTACAAATAACTTCTCAGAATAAATTGGTTTATCTACTGCCTCTGGGATAGCCCCTGAACATCTGAAACTTGTGTGTTGTTCATTTACTGAAGAATCAAATATAAATTCATTTCCATAATTGTATGAACCCCTCCGAGTTACTTCTAAGAATTTTTTCTGATCATAGCTTGAACCATAATAACATGCTGGTTTATATGTTAAATCGGAAAAACTTGGATTCATAACATTTAACGAACACAAGGTATTAACATTATCATTTATTATTTGGTTTTCTGAAAATTGTAATGTGACATAAAATTGCTCCTCGGGATTTTGAACATCTGGATTATCCCAATTAACAAAGAATGGACATCTAGGATCTGCAACAAAACAATATTTGAATTTAGATAATTGTTCTCCTGCATTTTTAATTCCCGTTGTCAATGGTGATGCAAATTTAAAATATTCTCCAAATGTTTCTGCTGCAACAGGATTATAATTCATCCATGTAAAAAAAGAGATCAATCCAAAAATAATTCCAATACATAATAAAATTGCTCCCGCAATTGATAAATATCTTGCAACTTGTGGGGGTAATCCATTTTGAATTACTGCAAATGTCCAAAAGATTAATCCAACACCCAAAAACCCACCACCACCGAGTACTAGCGTAGCCCCAAGTCCTTGTAAACCTATTTGAAATATTGAGAAAATACTTATCAAGACACCAACTATTGCTCCAATTATTCCAGCAGTTACTCCTCTTTGTAATGCAGTTCTCCAAACCATATCCCAATCATTTCTGAAGGCTGAACTTATAATTGCAAAAACTAAAAGTAGAACATAAAGTATTATTATTAAAATTAAGATAAAATCCATTTTAACTAAAATCCCTCTTTATTTCCATCATATCTGTAAATAGGTAATATTTTTAAAATAAAAACCTTTCTATATTATTATATTAATATGGCAGATGAATACGGATACTCTGAAAATAGGAAATCGAAAAGAGATCAGAAAAAAAAGAGACAGAATAGGGTTTACAAACGAGGCGGGCCTTTGCGAGGCATGAATGTTTCTTTAGGCAATAAGAAGAAATAAACACAATGGATATCTTACAATTTAGCGACATAATTTTATTTAGTTTAGCTTTTATTGTTCTTTTAATTGCCACTGTAACAGATATTAAAAAAAGAGAAGTTCCAAATTGGATAAGTTTCTCTTTTCTTGGAGTTGCTCTTTTTATAAAGATTTTAGCATTTCTATTTTCAGGAGATTATTCTATCCTAATTAATACGGGAATTTATTTTGCAATTTTTCTTATAATAGGGAACCTACTCTATTATGGACAAGTTTTTGGTGGCGGAGATGTAAAATTACTTTATGGATTGAGTATTGCATTTTCATCAAATCCCTTTTTTTATTCTTCTTCAACGACCAATTTTAATGAACCTTTTATTTTAGCATTTCTTGTAAATTCATTTATTATCGGAGCAATTTATGGAATCCTTTTCAGCATCTTCATTATAACAAAAAATAAACAAAATTTAAAAAAATTCAAGGAAAAATTTAAACAAGGATTGAAAAAACAAGAAATTGGATTTAAAAGTTTATCATGGGTTTGTATAATCGTTTCATTACTATTTCTTATAATTTCTTTTGTTGATTCAATATTTTTCCTATTTTTTATATTTATTTTAATAATCCCTTTCCTATTTTTAGCTGTTAAAATTGTTGAAAAAGATTTTATGATGAAATTAACTAGCCCAAGAGATTTATCTGAGGGTGATTGGTTAATTGAAAAAATAAGAGTGGGACATGAAATTATTAAACCAAGTATTCATGGATTAAACCTTAGAGAAATTAATTATCTCAAAAAGAACTATAATGGAAAAATAAAAATAAAAGAGGGTTTGCCCTTTGTTCCGGGATTATTTTTATCTTTAATTCTAACAGCGTTATTTGGAGATTTGTTATTTAGATTTGTATATTTGTTAGTTTAAAAGAAGTACTTAATTTGGGATTTTTCTTGGGAATTTTGGGAGTTCGATTTTTTTCTCTTCTTTATTTTCCTCTGTTTTCTCTTCAATTACTTTTTTCTTTTCTACAATCAATTCTTCCTTTTCCCTATTGTCCCTTGATGTCTGTTGTTTAAAATATTCTTTTGCTTCTTTCTTTAATTTTTCTGCAACAATTTCAAGTTCTTCATTTTCTTTTTTCTCTCTTTGCCAATCAAAAACAATTTTTTCCTTATCTTCTTTGTATCTTGGAATAATATTTATTACAAAATGTGGAATCCCTTGACCAGCTATTTGTCCCTGTGGGATATAAATACTAATACCCTCTGCATTCAACATTTTAATAATAATGGGTGAAATATTTTTTACAAAATTCATTAATTTATTTAAAATTTTATCATCAACTTCTTGAATAAAATGTTTATGTTCTTTTGGAAAAACTAAAATATGGCCTTGTGATGCGGGCATGATTTCCAAAACTGCAATTATATCTTTATCTTCATAAATCTTAACAGAATTCATTGTCCCTTTTGCAATTTCACAGAAGATACATTGTGTTTGATGAGATTGATTTTGTTGTGACATTACAAATTCTTCTAGTTCTTCATCTGTTGCATTTTCAACTTGTTCACGTATTTCTCTAACTTGATCTTCAGGATAATTAGATAATTGATCCAAAATCTTTCGTCTTATTGTTTCTATATTTTCTAATACCATATTTTAAGAAAAGAAAATAGATTATTAAAGATTATGCTTAAGTCCACTTTGATTTTAATAAAATCGAATTAACCAATTGTCCTTCTAAAATCAATTACTTGAACTGAATTAACTCCAGAAACTTGTGCGACTTTTTCTTCAATCAAATCAAGATCTTGTGTTTCGGGCCATGCAAGAGTTATAATCAAGGCCCTTAATCCAAATGCAACATCTTCAATTTCTACTGCATGCATTTTTGCACTCAATGATTCAACTATTTCAGAAATAGAATTTTCTATTTTTTTCAAATCCTCTTCGGGTGATTCCGGCATAACTTTTATTTTTAATGCTGCAAAGACCATTTGTATTTACCTATCTTTATTTACGGACCTTCAAATCCGCATTCACATTTATATTTGACAATAAGGCTCCTACAATTATTACATCTAGTCAATCGTTTCTTACACTGTGGACATTTAAATCCAATTCCATCTTGACTGATATCTTTATTACATGATGTGCATTTCATAATTATTCCCTCAAATTAGAAGTTTTAAATGTTTCCATTACCTAATATTCACAACTTATTTCTTATCAAATTCTAAAAGGCATAAATTTTCTTTTGCTTTTTTTTCTAAAGATTCTAAAAATTCTTTCATTTTTTTATTTAGGTCCTTATAATCTTTACCTTCCATTGTGACCATGTATGTTGGAGCACCAAGATATGTGACCTTTATATTGTTCTTTTCACACCCTTTTAACGTATTTTTTATCCTCTCTATTCCATCTGATTGTTCTGATTGGATTTTGAAGTTTGCTTTAATAATTACCTTCTTATTTCTTACTTTTTCATCAATAATTTCAAATACTTTTTTCAAATTTTCACTAGAAATTCCAAGTTTAGATAGTAAAGAAATATTTTTTGTATCTATTGCCTCTAGAAATTCGTCAAGATTTATCTCTTTTGCTTTAACTTTTATTTCTTGTATTTTAGTTTTATCAGTAATCCCCACATTGAGCATAACAAAAAAATCATTCCATTTTCTGTGTTTTTCTGCGATTTCTTTTCTATCCTTTAAAGAAACCCTCCTCAATGAAAGTTCAATTTGCCCCCTATTTGGATCAACCCTTAAAACCTTAATTACAATTTTCTGTCCAGGTTTAACATAATCCCTAATATTTCTTATTCTTCCTGGAGCAATTTCACTAAAATTAATAACTCCCTCTTTATTATATTCATCTAATTTTACAAAAACACTTGTTCCAATAATTCTATCTACAGTAGCTAACAAAAAGTCGTCTACATTAGGAAAATCTTGCTTCATGATTATTATATAAATTTAGGGTTATTTAAGAACTTCGATTACTTTTGCCTTCAATTTGGATTTGCTTGCTGATGGTTTTGACAGACTATTTCCACATCCTAAACATTTCACAATAGTTGTTGCTTTACCAAACATAACTTGTTCAAAATTGCATTTTGGGCATTTTATTTTCAAAAATTTGCTCTTAGTTATCCTTATATCGCCTTTCATATAACTAACAAAAAATTTTGGTTTTTAATCTTTTCCTTTTACAAATTTTCCAGTTATTTGGATTTATCACAATTTTATCTGCTGGATCGACATTGTTTTTTGTAAAGATTCTAAAAAATTATTTTCACACGATTTGTCTATTAAACACCCAGCCGCATTTGCGTGTCCTCCGACTTCTCCTTCTATTTGGCCAAGAGCTTCTTTCAAAAGATTGCTTAAATTTTGTGCATGATTATTTTCATACATACCAGAAAGCCTTGCAGAGACTTTTATTTTGTTATCATCACGATAAGCTAATCCAACAAGAATTGTTCCTTTAGGATATACTGAAGATGAAGCTAAAATGCTTGTGACTGTTCCAATCATGGTATCTTTAATCGAATTTCTTGCATTTACAATAACGTAATTATTTCCTTCTATTTTTTTATTGGTATGAACCCAATTTAATGATTTCACAATATGTTGCTTATATTTTGTATAAACCTCTTGTACTTTTTCTTTTGCTGTTTTTGAACCTATTGCAAAAGCTAATGCAAGAGAACTATAATTTAACCGCCCACATGCATTTATCATTGCACTTAATTCTCGCGCATCATATAGATGTCCATAAAACTTAATGAGGTAAATATTTCCTAGAATATCTTGGCTATGTCCCCCACCGATTCTCCTTAAAAGAACCGCTGTAATCAATCTTGAAAGTTCATTCTCATCTAATTCAAGCATGGTCCTATATTTGTTATTTGCATCTTTAAAATCAATTCCTATTTCTCTTAAAAATTGGATTGCACCTAAACTAGACCCAGTAACTCCTGGAATAAAAATATTTGAACTATATTCAAGAGATTTATGTAAGGGTCTTGTTCCTGCAAATAATGTTAATCCTTTTTTTATTTGCATTCCGCATTGCTTTGCATCTTCAAAAATTGAATTACTTGTTTTATCTCTTTCTTTTTCCATCAAATCTCCAATTATCCCAAGAACTGCAAATTGGGAAAGATCCTTATTAGAATCATTTAATTGTTTAGCAAAAAGATACGTAACACCAGCACCACTAATTCTTTCATTTTCAGAAATCATGGGATTTACTAAGAATAAATTGTCTTTATTTAATTTTTCCCTATCAAAATCTTTTTCTAATTCGTGGTGATCCAATACAAAAACCTTACAATTTTTAGATAATTTTTCTATTTGTTTTAAATTTCCAGATCCTAAATCAAGAAAAAATACTGCCTTCCATTTCTGGCTTTTTGATTCATTGATGATTTGTTCTAAAAAATCTGTTTCAAGTTGTTTTACCGTTGTTATCCAAAATTTTTGATTTAATCTTTTTAATGTTTTACACATAATCGAAGCAGACATTAATCCATCGGTATCTAAGTGTGTAATAACTCTTATCATAGAATCTACTTGGATGATTTCTTTGAATGTTGAGATAGGTCTTTCTAATTCCATTTTGATTAAAAACTAAATTTAGGTCAAAATAACCCTAGCCACAATCCATATCTCTCCAAAAAATCTAATGACCTTTTGGACCAAAAAATCCCTTATCTCCTCTTTTTTGGTTTGTATTTTTATGAATGATACTTCT
The DNA here is from genome assembly GCA_018304245.1 of Candidatus Pacearchaeota archaeon. Lineage (GTDB taxonomy): Archaea > Nanobdellota > Nanobdellia > Pacearchaeales > UBA284 > UBA284. The sequence goes on along the minus strand of JAGVWO010000003.1, from coordinate 13,280 downwards.
TAATTCTTCTAAGCTTGGCTTCATTTATCTGCAATCCTCTTTTTCCAACACGGTCTTGTTTGTTATTTTCAGCATGTTTTTTTAATTTCTTTATTTTTTTTGATAAAGAAACTATTTCTTGTGGTTCGTGCTCAATTTTATTTTCATCTAGAACTTTTTCTATTTTTTTTCCAAGAGCTGCTCTGACATTTCCCACACCATAATTGTCCCTTAATGTCAATCCAATTTTTGCGCTAGAAATGCCTTGTTTACCTAATTTTACAATTATTTCTTCAATCTCTTTGTTTGATAAACTACCAAAATTAGATTTCTCTGTAACCGCTGGTTTATGTGAACCTGCCTTGCCCCTACCTCTACCGTATAATGTGGCCATAAAAACTTCTTATCGTTTTTGTTTTTAAACCTTTCTTTTAGCTAGAAAATATCGAGAATAAACAGATGGTAAAATAGCCCCACCCGGATTCGAACCGGGGTCAATGGCTTCAAAGGCCACTATCCTTGACCGCTAGACTATAGGGCTGTATAAAAACAAACTTTAGAATATTTATAAAACTTTAGAATATAACTAAAACTTCAATTTTTGATACCAATCAATATCCTGAAAAGGCCTTACACGTTTTTCTTTTGAAGGGTTTAAAATTCCAGAACAAACAATCATCAATTCCAAAATAGTTTCTTCATCTGGACAAAAGTAATGGTGATCCCCTTTTGGAATAAATGCTTCTTGTCCAACATTTAACCATTTATATTTGGATTGATTTAAATCTCTTCCCATTTTTCCACGACCACGAAGAACCATTATATATTCATCTATATCTTCATGATAATGAATATCTGTTGGTCTTGGGAAAACAACCTGCACTATTGTCTGTTTTAATTTTTCATTAATCTTTTCAAAAAAAGGCCTGATAAATAATCCCGATGTTGGGTCAAAAGAATATTCTGGATTATGTTTTCCAATATTATCTAAAAAGTTTGGGGCAGTATTTTCATTGTACCATTCTCTTATTTCATCATTTGTTATTGTGTCTACTAATTCTTTTACCATATTAAACTAATTAAAAAAGAATTTATAAGGATTTGTGTAAGAAAAAATAATAATTAAAATTCCTGAATATTAACATAACCACCCATTGTTCCGAGATATTCCTGGGCTTTCTTATTTAATTCACCATTTATTACAAAAAGAACAGGCATTTTATAATAAATTCCTTTTTGATATGCAATACTAATGTCTGCTTCTGAAATTTTCTTTTTATTGGAAAAAACAATTAGGAGTTTTAAATTTCCTACTGTTGACGGAGTAGAAACAACGAAGGGTGCATCTTCATCTTCATTCTCTTGAATAATCTCGATATGTTTTGTTCTTAACCAAATTTTAACATTTTCTTTAATTTCTTCAAGTTTCTTATTTACCTTGATTGCTTTAGAAATAACTGCTTGTGGTTGTTGATTTTGTTGATTTATTTGAATAGAGTTCTGAATTTGATTCGTTTGAAGATTTGATTCTATTTTTAATTCGGGATTTGCTCCAGAATTATCTACAATTTTTTCTTTTTTCTCTCTTGGTTTCCTTATTTTTTTCTCTACAGGGATTTCTTGTTTTGTTTCTATTTTCTGTTCTGCATTTTCAATATTTTCTATTTTTTGTTCTTTCTTTTCTGTTTTTTTGAATCCGTTTTTTTCAACATCAATAATTTCTTGTATTTTTTCCCTTGCTTCATCCAATGGGACAGAATATAGTCTCCAAAAAGATCTCTCTTTTCCCTCAATATTAATAGTTAAAGGGTATGCAAAATCTTTAACAGCCTTCATTGCAACCCGATTTACAGGAGACAGTACATCTTCTGAAACTATTCTTCTTTCTTTAAGAATTTCAAAAGATTCTTTTTCTTGAGAATTTAAATGAGTAATAAATTTTTCGAGTGATTCTTCTTGCCCAGGTAAATAATATAATGGTGAGCCCCCAATCTTTAGATAACTTAATTTAAGAGTTTTATCTGCAACCATTTCAGATAATAGTGCTGAAGTAAATAGTAAACTCAATCCAACTTGCTTAGAAATCCCGCTAGGTAAACTAGGGCCGTCTTTTTTTATTGACTCTACAACAATTGTTTTTTTATCACCAATATTTTGCATGAATATAATAATTAATTTTTTTATGTTTTAATCCACTGAATTTCATAATATGTAACTTCATTCTTTTCATCAACTATACCCATTAATAAATTTTTCTTTGTTGAATGCGCAACTCTATTTTTTGCGGCAAATTCCTGCCAAGTTAATGTGTTTGTTTCAAATACAGGGAATAAAATCCATTTTGAATGATCTTCTCCTGGCTTGATTCCCTTATCATAAACCATAAATTCTGCCCCATATTTTAATGCAGTTTTAACAATATAACCTTTTTCTCTTAAATCTTTGAAAACACAATATTTTGGCCAGAAATTAACATCAAGCCCCTCCATGAATACTAAAAATTTTTCGTAATTTAATTTTTTTCCAGAATATGTAACTTCAAGTTTTTTCTTATCTATTAAATAGAGTGCTTCAACACTAGAATAATAGGCTTTTCCCCCAATAACCTCTCCAAATCTACTTTTCCCATATAAACTCATTGCCTCCTTAGAATTACTAATGACTTTTCCAGAAGAAAAGGTTGCTTTTATTTTTGAGCTTGCGCTAATTTTCGTAGATTTTTCTTTTTTCTTATTTATCTTTTTCATTACAATCTTAACAACCATTAGATATAGAAAAACCCCTATGATTTAAATCTTGTCCTCAAGTAAAGATTAAAAACCAATTCAGCATTAATATGCCATGGAAATAATCTTTTTGGGAACAAGTGAAGCGACACCAACAGCAGAAAAAAATCAAACAAGCATCTATCTTAAATATGGATCTGAAAAAATCCTAATAGATGTTGGTGAAAATACTCAAAGACAAATGAAGATAGCCAAAATAAACCCCTGCAGTATTACTCGTATCTTAATAACACATTGGCATGGAGACCATATTCTCGGTCTTCCGGGATTATTACAAACCCTTGCATTAAACAATTATTCTCAAACTCTAAAAATCTATGGACCGAGAGGGAGTAAAAAACATCTAGATATTTTACTGAAGGCATTTATATTTGAGGGAAAATTAAAAGTAGAAATTTATGAAGTGGGAAATAAAATAATTGTTAATGAAAAAGATTTCTTCATAGAATCAAGGGAAATGAGTCATGGAACCCCTTGCATAGCCTACTCGTTTACAGAAAAAGACAAAAGAAAAATTGACCTTGATAAAATAAAAAAATTACAGATTCCAAATGGACCCCTAATTGGACAATTACAGCAAGGAAAATCAATCAGATTAAAGGGAAAAACAATAAAACCAAATCTTGTTTCAACGAATGTAAAAGGGAGAAAAATTTCAGTCATTTTAGATACTGAAATTAATGAAAATTGCTATAAGCTTGCAAAAGATTCGAACCTTTTAATATGTGAAGCAACATTCTCCAAGGATTTAAAAGATCGAGCAAAAGAAAGAAAACATCTTACTGCAGATCAAACTGCAATGATTGCGAAAAAATCAAAATCAAAAAAATTAATGATCCTCCATATTAGCCAAAGATATAATAAAAAAGAAGAGATTATTTTAAACGAAGTAAAAAAAATCTTTCCAAATTCTGAACTCGCGAGAGATTTTATGAAAATTGAATTGTGAGATTTATTAAAATTAAGATAGCATAAAAAGATTTAAAAAGATTTAAACGAGGATATTCTTATGGCGAATACGATAGAAAGACCTTTAGACTTGCTTAACCAATCAAGAGGTAAAGAGGTTTTATTGCAATTGAAAGGAGAAAAACAAATTGTTGGAACTTTGTTAGCTTTTGATATACACATAAACATTGTTTTAAGCAATGCACGGGAAATTGAAAATGGAGAACCTAAAAGAAATATCGGATTGGTTTTCATTAGAGGAGACACAATAGTCTATATCTCCCCAGCAAGTTAAAGTTTGCATTATTTATTTTATTTTAAGCACAGAAGCTTTTCTAAATAGAAAATCTACTCTAATTTTATTACCAAATAATTCTTTCCAAAGATTTTTATATCATAAAATGAATTTCTAAAGAATAGTATGCGGAGGTGCCGGAGTGGTCAAACGGACTAGACTCAAGATCTAGTGGCTTAGTGCCTACCCAGGTTCGAACCCTGGCTTCCGCATATATGACAACCCCACGTGCTTGAAAATGCCTTCCCAGAATTTTCGGCGTCCAGAAAGCAAAACTTTCTAGGATGTCACCTTTCCCTTTTTAGTTTATCCTCGATACCCATAGAAAGACTTAAAAAGCTTTCGTAGAAAGATTTAAAAAGGTTCTGGTTCATTTATTTATAATATAGAGTATATTTCTTAAAAAATGCCAGAAACTTCAAAGAAAAAATGTCCGGATTGTGGTTCTACAAAACACATTTATGACGAACAAAAAGGAGAAGTAATTTGCAGAAATTGTGGTCTTGTTCTTGAAGATAAGATGATTGATATGGGGCAAGAATGGAGACAATTTGAAGATGGAGATAAAAAAGGTCGTGGTGGTTCACCATTAAGCATGCAAAAATTCGATCAAGGGTTGACAACGAATGTCGGAGAAATATCTGATATTTATCAATTAGGTTCTGAAAAGAAAATAAAAAAATATTTCAGATTGAAAAAATGGCAGGAAAGGGTTTCAACATCTATTGAAAGAAATTTAAGACTTGCTATGACTGAACTTAGAAGGGTTGCATCTTTTTTAAGCCTTCCAAATTTTGTAAAAGAAGAAGCTTCTAGAATCTACAACCTAGTATTGCAAAGAGGCCTTGTCAGAGGAAGATCTATGGAAAGCGTTGTTTCTGCATGTATCTATGCATCATGTAGATCATATAACATCCCAAGAACCTTAGATGAGATTTCAGCTGCATCTGATGTAGAAAGAAAAGAAATTGGTAGAACATATCGTTTTATCATAAGAAAACTTGACTTTAAAATAACGCCAAGTAATCCTAAAGATTATATCGCAAGATTTTCGAGTACATTGCATTTGACTCCAAAAGCGCAAAATGATGCAATAAAGATTCTAAAAAAAGCAGAATTGTCCGAACTTACGAGTGGACGAGGCCCTGCAGGAATTGCAGCGGCAGCATTGTATCTTGCAGCATTGTTAAATGAAGAAAAGAAAACGCAAAGAGAAGTGGCTGATGTTGCGGGTGTAACTGAAGTTACAATTAGAAATCGTTACAAAGAACTTCTAGATAAACTTGATATGGAAGAAAAACTGAAGATTAAAGAAGCTGAATCAAGGGCAGAAAAAGATCAAAAGATTGCCCTAAAATCGGGCAAGACAAAACCAGAAAAAGCCAAGTCTGAAAAAACAAAATCAAAAAAGAAGTGATTGTAGAATCTATTTTATTCTTTTTTATTTATTCCTTAAAGATATTCTATTTTAGATTCGCCAATGAACGAAACTGCGAATCCCACCTAAGGTGTTTATTTATCATTATTTTCGCCTTTTACTTTTCAGGGCGAGATGATTTAAAACTACTTCAACGAAACATATTTAAATCAATTTTTGAATAATTGAATATGGTTACCACAAGAAAAATCAGCGGGGGAAAGTATAAGAAATTAAGAAAAAGAAAAGCATACGAAACCCGAGGAAAACAAAGTTTAACATTTTTAGGAGAAACAAAAAAGAAACATAAAAGAGGAATGGGTGGAGTAATAAAAACAGTTCTATTAAAATCAAATATAGTCAATGTTATGGACCCTAAAACAAAAAAAGCACAAAAAGCTACGATTAAGACTGTTCTTGAAGTTCCAAGCAACAGATTTTTAGCTAGAAAAAACGCAATTGTTAAAGGTGCAATAATTGACACTTCTTTGGGAAAAGCGAGAGTAACTAACAGACCAAGTCAAGAATCAACTGTTCAGGCTGTTTTGATTTAATTCTAGAAATTAAGCAATATTGTTTAACTGATCAAATTTGACTTTATGTACCATAACAGAATCAACCATAACTTTAATTTCATTATCTATTTTCTTCTGTAATATTTCATCTGTCCAATCATCTCCGCTATAACCGTTCCTCTTCATTAATGCAGGTGTTAATTGCGCAAAGACCTCATTCCATGTTGGGTTTGATTTTTTTGTTGAAGAGATTGCTGCTCTAATCACCCCTTCACCAGCATTATAAGATGCAGTTGCAAATTCATATTTATAGGTGTATTGTTTAAACAGTTCTATAAAATCTCCAAAATGTAAGGTGCTTGCATGAATGTTTTTGTCAATATCAAATCGATCATCATTAATTGCAGTACAATCTGCATTTTGAAGATTACAACCTGTTCCACAATTACAAGGAGTTAATTTTTGAAAGATTTCTATTCCGGTTTTAGAATATCGCTGATTGACACAAGACGGACTTGATAAATCTGAATAACTCCAGGCAGTGCAATAACAAAGCTGCCCTAATCCAACACAACCTGTTGGAGAAATTGCATTAAAAACCCCTTCAGATTCATGGTAAATAACTGCTGCAGTTATTGTTATATCAGAATCTGCAGAATATTGTTTAATAACATCATAATATTTATTCTTAAAAGAAATAATTTTAGAATAATTTGGATCTGATTTATATTCAATAGCAGCCAAAACATTGTTCAATCCTGTTTCAGAATGTAAGAAATATTGGTTATATGCATTAACTTCTTTAAAAAAATCTTCAGGAATATTATTTTTAACCGTTATTAATTCTGTTTTTATTTTTACTAGTGTCACCTTAAGATTTTTTATTTGTGTTGAATCTAATTTTGAAATTTGATTCATTGCTTCTTCAATAGATATGGGCTGATTGATTATTTTATTATCCATTAAAATATATTTCTTGTATTCTGCATATTGCCCGTCTGAATCTACAATTTTATTAGTAAAATCCCAGATATAATCTTCGGTATTAATACAATTATTATTATTCCAAACACATTCCAACCCACAAATATTTTGTTCACATTCTCTTTCTGATTTGAATGGTGTATCTACAGCAAAAGGATCTACTCCTAAAAGACCATATCTCTTTCCACTACAAGTTTGCCCACTGCATTCTGTGCATTTATCATTCACGGGAGTTTTTCCATTATCACAGGCAATGCAACTATCTTTTTCTGGTGTTTGTCCCTTTACACACAATGTTGGATTCGCTGATGCAATAATTTCTGATTTAATATCTTCACATTTTCCCTTTCCATTATTTGCCTTTTCATTCCAATTACAACTAATACCACATTCTATTTTTGCATTTTCACAAATCTCTTTGGTGCTAAAATAAGATAAAGCAGATCCAGAAGTATCTGATGCAAATGTTTGTGTGCAATCTACTGGACAAGCCATACAAGATGTTTGTGCTGGATTTGTTGGATCTTTAACAACAGGTGTTTGTTGTGATGGACAAATTTTTGTTGCAGTTGGGGTAATTGTTGCACTCCCTGAACCAAGATTAGAACATTTATCTTCAGATGTCCAAATACATTTTAATCCACAAATAGTATCTGAAATTTTCCCAGAACAACATTCAGCTTGTATGAATTGGCGATCATTATCTAATCCCTTCCACCATGTAAATAAACTCCCCCCAGGTAATTTAATATCAGAAGAACACCCATTTATTGGTGGACATTTAGCACATCTAAAATCATTATGATCTAAATCTTGGACCCAAACACATTTTGTTGTTCCTTCACTTGCTTTATTGCAATCTATCTCTCCAAGATCTGTATAATCTGAACAACTTTTGCTCTTTTCAGTTGTTGTTTGTTTTTTACAACAAAAATTATCTGGATTATTTGGGATTAAAGTTATTGGATTTACTAAATATTGATCATCAGATAAAGTTTGACATCCAAGTTTTTTATTTGCATCACAAGTTGGCGTATCTGTACATCCACATAAAGAATATGAAGAAGAATATGGTGCAGAATTTATTCTTTTTCCACTATAAATTGTTAAATGTAAATGTGGTGCGCTAGGATAATCTATTATTCCAATTTTCTGTCCAATTTTTACTTCGTTTCCTTTTTTAATTGAAGAATCTTTTTTGATATGGCAGTAAATAGAGGTATAATCTAGAGATTTATGATAAATATTTATGCATGTTCCTGAATCATCTATAATTTCTCCTGCCGCAATTGAAAGAACATCTGCACCTTGCTTTGCATAAATATCCACTCCACGATGTATAGACTTGTATCTTTCAGGATAATATTTAGAAGAATATCCAGTCATGTCAGGATAATTGAAAGGGTCTATCCTATCTCTAAAATCTCCTATGTTAATCGGAAATTGTAAAATTTTATTTGCTTCATTGCATTCAGAAATTATTTCGCCACCAAGATTAACACATAATCTCATTTGATTTGCACCAGAAATTTCTCCACTAGATGGAATGAAATTACAATTTTTTATTTTGTATTCTTTTATTTTTTGAAATTTTTCTTCAGTACTTGTTGAACCAATAGGTTTGACAAAATCATTTACACTCGTAAGTTTAACCAAAACACTATTATCAAAAAAGCATAAGGGATTCTGAAGGTTATCCTCACTTGGTTGATTACCTAAAAAAGTTTTAAAATAAAAGTCTCCGGTACTTTCTCCAATCTTCTGACTTGCTGTAAAAAATTGTCCAACTATAGATTTAATTGCTGTTCTTGAAGACACTTCATTTCCTCGATTATCAAATACCTTTACTAAATTACCATAATAAGAATAAACACCATTGCCGTGGGATACAATTACACTATATCTAAATCCCTCTTTTACTTGTTTTGAAAATCCAATATCGAAATCAGAATAAACTATTGTACCATCACCCACCACAATTATATCTTTTTGGTCTGGGAAATTAAATGTAAAAAGACGTAATATTATTGCCTTATTTGTAGTTGAATATGTTTTATATACGTCAAAATTTTTGTTTGGCCAATATAAAAATAATGAAAAAGGTTTTGTTGCTTCAGGTGGCGTTATTTCTCCAGCAATCACCCTTCCAGCAATAAATCTCTCAAGCAAACCAGTCATTTCTGCCCTTAATGTTTTTGTTTGAGCAATCAACAAATCAGCTCTTGCTCTTTCTTCTGGATAAAATGCTTTGTTTCTTTCAACCAATAAAAGTGGCTCAAGTTCATTTAAGTCTTTTTTATATTCTTCTGAATCAGTTAATAATCTTGCTGATGTTTCTTTCAACTCTGTTTCAGATGGTTTATTGTTATTTTTATATAAATCTTCCAGCCCCTTGTTATGTGCAACAATTAAAACATGAATATTTATTGCAGTTGTAAAATATTTATCTTCTAATGCCTGTATAGATTTCATGCTTTGGTCTTTTGTTTTATAAATTCCAGAATCAATTAATTTTTGAATTTCTGCCCCTATTGTGTTATCTAAAATTTCATCGACAATTCCTAAATCAGAAATACTTTCTTTGACACTATTTGTATCCAACCAACATTTTATTTGTTGATTGTCACAATATCCAACATTTACATATCTTGTTGTATCTGTTCCACCAGGATTTGTACCAGAACAAATTCTTATAATTCCTGTCTTGTATAATGCAGGGTCGACCATTGATTCTGTTGCTTGTTGAATATTTAATGTTACTTTTGGAATTAAGCTTGCTGTTCCAGAAACACAGGCTTTTGCAGTAGTAACTTCATTGCCTAATTGTGATTCAACATAAAGATTATTTGCTTCATCTAATGCAAAATTTGTGGTTGCTTGTCCAAATCCACAAATATCTTTATCGTTTATTCTAATACAAAGTTCCTTGTATCCAGAAGGTGCTGTGAAATCTGGCGTTAATGATTTATATTCTCCTTTATTTAGATAACCATAAGAATCTTTTACATAATAGGTTTCAGGAACAGAATAATATCCTTGTGAACTTGGATTTTTCAAATAAACAGAATAGAAAACCCCTGAATCTTTTCCAGCATAAATGTGATAGTAAACCTTATAATGACTTTGCCCACTAACTCCACCTGTTGAAATTTCTTGGAATGATGCAAAAACCTGTGGTGGACTATCTACTTTTGTTAATTCTGAAAAGAATTGTCCTTGTGTCGGATAAGCAATACTTGCAAATTTCTTACAAACTTCTGTACTAACTTCTGCTGTACTTCTTGCCTTGAATGAATTAAATGTTTCAACACCATAATAGTTTGTGAAAAATCTTGCAGAATCAATTGATGTTTTCCAAGATTCTGAAAATAATGCATATTCTCCTCCACCTTTTTGTGTTGTTGATTGCACTATACTCGGAAGGCCTGATTTTATAAATGGATCTAATTCTTTCCACATTAATTCACAAAGATACAAAGACATTATTTGATCGCAAATTCCAATTGTTTTTCCGGATGCTAATTGTTCATTCAAACAATCTTTTGAAGATTTTAATACAGAATTTAATGCATCTAATCCAGCATTTAACCCTGATAAACAAACAGGCATTAAAACTCCTTTTCCATTTTCAAAGTTTGGCGAACATAAAACTAGACTTCCGATAATTCCTGATTGAATTACATTTTCAACAGGATATCTTCCACCATAATCGCATCTAGAACTTGGACACATTACCGGATCACAAAGATTATACATTATTCTGCAATCTGTTGGGCTCATAAATTCCTCACAATTTGTTCCTGTTCCTGCTGTTAATGGCTTCCCAAGATTAAATGTCCCACAAGCTGTTTTTATTCTCCTATTTCCTTTACTAAATTCTTGTATTGCTTCTTTTGTACATCCTTTTGCCAATTCTATTAATCTCTTTGATTCTGATTTTCCATTCACATTATTTTCTTGTCCTGGAATTACGGGAATATTATCAATATTATTTAAATTCACCTGATTTGAAATTTCAATACAACAACTTGCATCATCTCCTATTGGTCCATCTGCACTCCAAGAAATGGCATTATCTGTTCCGACATTACAGATATAATATGTTTGAACATCTCCATTTGCTTTCCATGAATTTGTGTTTGTTTCCAATATGCTTGGTCCTTTTGTGGCAAAATAATAACCTGAATCTCTTGAAATCGGCATTACAGAAACCAAACCAGCATATGCTCCTGTTTCCCAGAATTTTATTGTGCTTGCATCCTGTGCATTCATTACATTTCTAGAACATTTACTCAAATCAATTTTTGTTACAATTCCAAATGGTGGTTTTATTTGAACTTCTGAAGTGCCCATAATTTCAGAGTTCTCATTAAGTTCATAATATTCTTTAATAGTAAATGTTTCTTTATTATTTGCAGAACCAGCTGGAGATAATATTAAAAGATATTTTTTCGTAGTACTTTCGCCCTTTGCAACGTTTTCTGTTGGCCAAATATATTGAACTATTGCTGCATCTTTTTGGAAATAATTTTCTTGTTTATTTGGTTGATATTTTTCAACAGTATTTATTTTGAAAGATTTTATTTGTTCAATTGTTAATTGGAATGTTTCTGTTTGGAAATCGATATTTTTTTCTCCAGAAATTGTTTGAATAGTTCTTTGATTTATTCCAAGCATGTTCAATCCCTTTTCAATTTTATCTTCTGCTTTTTTATTCTCCAGTGTTTTTTCCAGATTTGTTATTTTATCATAAAGCTCTCCTTCTTTATCTGATGTGCATAACATTGAATTTCCTTCATTATTCTGCCAAGCACATCCTTTTCTTATATATAACATTAACATATAATCTTTAAGTTCTGAACTTGAAAGAAGATTAATTACATTATTTTCTAATTTATAATATTTGAGCAAATTATCTGCAAAAGTAGAAGTATTTATTTTATTTTCTGTATATTGTTTATTCTTAAATTCTATTATTATTTTGTTTTTTAATTCTTCAGGGAATTTTTCCTGAGCAGATTTCATAAATTCTTCTTCATTTATTATTTTTGTTAATCCAAACAATCCAGAACTTCTTAAAACATTATTTCCAGATTTAACATTTCCAATAAATGCGTTTGTTTCCTTCAATGCTTTTTCCATTATTTCCACATCAGAATTTATTTTCGATTCCATTAATTGAAAGCATCTTGAAACACTTATTGTATTTACTGGATCCAAACTCTTTCTAAATGCATCATCAGAACAGTTCTTTATCCATGGCTCCATTGCTTTTCTTCTAGCATAACCTTCCCCAGTAATACTATCTGCAAAATTCTTTACCCACAATGCTGTTGCACCTGCTAAACATGCTTTTTTCCAAACAGTTGTGAGTTTTTCAATTTTAGAATTAATTGAATCTATCTTTAAAATTGTTGAATCTAATTTAGAAATCAAACTCCGAGTTTTTTCTGGATTTAATTGAATTGCTCTTTTTTCAATCCCAATTCCTATTGAAAAATTTGTTACAGAGGTTCTTTCTGATTGAAAATCTAAATTAACTTTTGCTTGTTTCTTTATGTTTGTTGAAATAAATTCAACTTTTATTTGATTTTCTGGAATAGTTGGTTGTGGTTGTGTTGACGATGTTGTTTCTGTTTTTATTTGTTCAAATGGGTCAAGTAAAATCATTTTTGATTTGCTTGACACGGATTCTGTTTTTGAAGAACTATAAATATATCTAAAATCAACTGCTTCTTCAGTTATACTTGAAATTTCCCATTCATTATCATTTCCTATTTTATCCCCAATTGTATATTTACCAGAAACCCCATTAATTTTTAAATCAGCTGAAATATCGTCTAATCCAGGTTTTAAGAATTTAATTAATTCAAAAGAATGGTCTCCTGTTAATGTAGAAATAGTTTGTCTATTCTGCCCAGAAATTTGAAGCCTATTTGTAATTTCTTGTTTCGCTTTTTCAACATCTGATAAAATTTCTGGATCTTCTGAATTTCCATATTTCTTAGTTATTTCATTCAATAAATCAATTGCATCTTGTTCTTTATTAAATTCCAAGGCTAATTCTATTGCTTCTTTTAATGCAAGAACCCCATATGTGGCTCCATCTTCTCTTTTAAGTTCAGGGTATTTTAATGAAACCTCCTTATAATAGTTTATAGCACTTTGATATTTGTCTTCAGTATCTGCAGAATATGCTGTTTGGATTGGTCCAGAAAGTGAATTTAATTTAACAATATTGTCATTAAGTTTATCAAAATCAGAATCTTTTCCTTGAAAAATTATTTTTATATTTTTAGAATCTTTTAGAATACCAAAAGCAGAAGGATTCATTTCTTTAATTCCTTGTAAAAGTG
>JAGVWO010000018.1 GCA_018304245.1 Candidatus Pacearchaeota archaeon | reverse complement strand
CCAAATGTTTCAATTTCTTTAATTTTTCTTGTTGATGCTTTAGAGCCTGATTTAAAAAGCATAGGTGAAATATTGAATAATTCAAAAGAATACTCTGGAAAAGAAATTGAAACATTTGGCATTGCATCTGAAATAAAAAATTTTTCTTCTGGAGATATTTATTTCAAATTAAATTGGAAAAATGATAGTATTGAAGTTCGTGGTTCTTTTATAATTCCTGAGATTAATCAAAATTCCTCCTATGAGGTTACAGGAATTTTACAAGAATATAAGGGATACACATATATTGAAGCCAGAAAAATAAAAAGATTTGTACCTTAAATAAAATGTTTTTTATTGAAATATTACTTGCATCATTAATTGGAGTCTTTTTTGGAGTTATTTGCGGTCTTACTCCTGGAATTCATATCAATCTTGTTTCGATTATTCTTTTTTCAATTTCTTCTTTTTTGTTAGGTATAACCTCTCCAATAATCCTTATGGTTTTCATCGTGTCTATGTCTATTTCACAATGTTTTCTTGATTTTATTCCAAGTATTTTTCTTGGGGCGCCAGATGAAAATACTGCATTAAGTATTCTTCCAGGGCATAAATTACTTTTAGAAGGAAAGGGTTATGGGGCAATAAAACTTACTGCAATTGGTGGGTTATTTGGTTTATTGATTGCAATAGCTTTGACCCCTTTCCTAATTTTTGTTGTTCCAATCATTTATCCATCTATTACAAAGATCATGCCTTTACTTTTGATATTAATTTCTCTTTCTTTGATAATGAGTGAAGAAAAAATCTTTCCTGCAATATTTATCTTTATAATTTCGGGAATTCTTGGGTTTATTGTACTTAATTTTGGGATAGTAAATGAACCTCTTCTCCCCCTTTTTACTGGTTTATTTGGAACGTCATTATTAACAATTAGTATTTTCGAAAAAGTTAAAATTCCAGAACAAAAGATTGTTTCTATAGATGTTTCAAAAAAAGAAATCGTAAAAACATTAATAAAAAGTTTATTTTCTAGTCCCCTTGTTTCTTTTCTTCCAGGGGTTGGTTCAAGTCAAGCAGCAGTTATTGCAAATGCTTTTGGTAAAATTTCTGAAAAAGCATTTCTTATTTTACTCGGAGCAATCAATATAATTGTAATGATTTTAGGTTTTGTTGCACTTTTTTCAATAAATAAACCAAGAACAGGGAGCGCAGTTATTGTTGGAAAATTAATTTCAGAATTTGGACTTATCCCTTTATTAATTTGTCTTGCTGTTGCCTTGTTGGTAGGTGGAATATCTTTTGTAATTTGTTTATTTTTTGCTAGAAATTTTGCAAAATTAATTTCAAGGATAAATTATCAAAAACTTTGTTTAAGTATAATTCTCATTGTAACAATAATCTGTTTAATTGTATCTGGTTTGCTTTCAATAATTATCTTAATAACCGGTACTAGCATCGGAATCTTGTGCTCTAAACTAGGTGTTAAAAAAATAAACCTAATGGGTTGTTTATTAATTCCGGTAATTCTTTATTACTTTATTTAATTATTTTATCGTCGTAAAGTATATACTAAAATTCAACAATCTATAAATAGTTAAAAAGATCCATATTATCATGGATAAAAAAGAAAGACCTTTAAGTAAAATAGAAGGAATACTTTTAGATATTGGTCATAATAGATTTCCAAAACACCCTTTAAAAGTAAGGGTTTGGGATGCTAGTGGAACCATCACCTATTTTTGTGAAAAATGTCATAGAGACCATTATGTTGATTTAAGTGAAGAAGAAAAACAAACATTATCTGATGTAAATTATCCAAAAAAAGAAAGAGGTCCACCCTATACCTTATAATTTTCTTTTTATTTTTCTAAATTGCCAAATAATTAATTATTGATGCAAAACTAACCCATAAAATATAGGGAACTAAAAACCAACTTGAAATTTTGCTTATCCCCCATAAACCTATAATTAAAGCAAGAATAGAAAGCCAAACCAAGATAATCTCGATAAAACCAAATAATGGATTTCTTAATCCAAAAAATAAAAAGCTCCATAAAATATTTAAAAAGAGATTTATTCCAAATAAAAATCCGACTTTTATTTTTTCTTTCTTATTTTTTGCTCTTGTCCATGCAAAGAAAAGAGAAATTGCAATCAACAAAAATAAAATATTCCAAACTAATGGAAAAACCCAATTTGGTGGGGTTATTTTTGGTTTGATTGAATCATACCATAGACTATTTACTCCTGATGATGTAAAAATGCTTCCAAGAAAAGCTACTAAAAAAACAATTAATAAACAGATGATAAATATTAAGACAAAATTTAATTTTTTCTTTTTATTTGGTGTTTTTTTCGCCATCTTTTTCATATATATCTAAAATAAAAATAATTTATAAAACTATCCAAACCACTTCTTTAAATCTTGTTGTTTATCTTCATCTTTTCCAAACAAACTTTCAATTGCTTTTTTTATTAAATCTAAACTTTGTTTAACATAAGTCGATAAATTATATTTTTCAGATAACTCCAATGCCGGAATAAGATATTTTATTATACTTCCTTCAGAAATTGTAAATATAATTTTACCATCACAAGCACGTCCATTCTGCCTAATCTTGATACATTTCCCAGCAAGTGGTGGCCTTCTATATTTTTCATTACAACTGACGCATCTAAACTGTTGTCGGGTAAATTTATTGAAATTTCCTTTAATATCTCTTATAAAATGTCTTTCAATTATCAATCTTGCAACATCTTCTGTATCCACAGATCTTAACTTAGATACTAATTCCATTTGTTTGTCTACTTTTTCTTTCATGCTTGGGAGAGATTTATAAGAAGAATTTAAAACACCTGCATTAAAATCCACAGTGTCATGGGTAAAACAAATATCTGTAAAAGGATCTTTTCCCTCTTTTAATCGCTTTTTTATATTTTCTATTTTTATTTCTGATGAATGTTTTCCCTGTTCTGCTAATTCATATAATTCTAAGGGGTAATTTTCAACTAATTCTAAATCTAAAATTTGGTCATCAACCTCACCTGCTTGTATCCTTGCATTTAAAACTAATGGGGCATCTTGTGTTCCTCCCCGGTGAGATGGAAGAAATTTTCTTGAAAAGTTTAATAAAACATCTAAAAATAACATTACTGCAATTTCATCCCCATCACAATCTCTTCTAACGGCGGCATGCATGAATGGAGAAGCCATTAATCCTTGAGTTTTTGAAAATCCAATAATTCTTGAAATTACTCCGGCACAATTATGCGGGGCCATGCAAACAGTTAGTTGTCCAATTAAATCTTTTTTTGTTTGTAGATTATAATATCTTGGGAGTTTGTAAAATTTCTCTAATAAATCATCTATAAAATTTGCTATATTAAAAAAGAAATCATCCGCTCTTTCATCTGGGGAATCGGGACATGCTGGAAGAATTACATCATGGGGAAATAATTCTAAAATTTGACCTTCATTTGTTAGTTCATTACCATGTATATCTTTAATATATCCTATCTCTCTTAATTTTTCGACACTAGTTCCAATTTCTCTAGGTTTAAAATGTGTTACGGGGATCTCTGTTGCATCATATCTTATTGTTCCGTCTTTATTTACACAAAGCCCATGTTTTGCTCTTAAAATTCCCTTAGCGGGATTTTCAAACGCATGTCCTTCATTAGATGTTCCTTTAACTCCTTTGATTAGTTTTGGAATTTCATCTTTTTTTAAATTTAAATGTTCAATTGCCTTATCAAAATAATATTTACTGTTAATTTCTTTTGTAAATGAGGGTTTTGTGGTTTTGTGTTTATCACAAATTTCATTTATTAACTTTTTATCACATTCGGGACAATACATAATTTTATCAGTTTCGGTATTACAAGATTCACAAATAGAATAAATTGTATCTTTTTTACATTTTGGGCAATAATATGTAGGAAAATCTGCCCTTATGTATGTTGCATTTACTGCCTCATTGACGCTTCTAAATCTTCCACCTTGTTCTCCAATTGGAAATAGAACATGCGGGCTTCCAATCAATTTTCTCGCTTTTGCTTTTTCTGGACGCCCCATTCTTGCACCAATAAAACTTCCAGCAATATCTTTAATTTTAAATTTTGAAAAAGAATTAATTTCTTCTAAAACAGATTTATTTAAATTTTCTTCTTTTTCTGTAAATATTAAAAACTCATTTATTTTTTCCTTAAAATTTTCCTTAGGAATTCCCATATTCACCAAGAGTGTTCCGGTATTTTTTTCATCAAGTACTACGTCTGCAGTAGATACGATATGTTCAACAGCTAAAATTTCCAATGCATTTTTTGCATTTTCTAAATTTTTTCTATTAATTGTTTCATAAGGTAAAATTAATTTATCTTCATTAACTGTTCCTGTTTTAAACCATTTTAAAAGTTCTATGAGCTGTTCTTTTTTTATTTGTGTCCAAAAGAAAAGATATTTTGGATGCAAGGGCAAATCATATTTAACTGAAATTTCTTTTGCATTTTCTAAATCAAAATTTTGACGATCATATATTTCATTTAAATTTATTTCACACCCAGTATTTAATTTGTTAATTTCTTCAATTTTCTTTTTTAATTGTAATAACCACCATTCTTCAACGTATCCTGGTTTTATCAATTCAAAATTTCTATTCATAACATCACCTAATGAAAAAAGAATATCGCCAAAATATAATATTTTTTCTGTATCCTTGTAAATTTTCTTTGCTTCATCAAAATCTTTTATTTTTTTTACACTTCCATCTTTTAATTTAACAATTGGCCCATCGATACTGTCGCAAGATGTAACAATACACCCTTTTGTTGGTTTTTCTATTTTTAGTTGTGTTCCACTTGATAAAAAATTATTAGAAATGGCCATTGTTGCAGGATGGATAGATGTTGCTGAAAAACCACTAACTCTACTTCGACCATATCTAAATCGAAATCCCCCTGATCTTGAAGGGTGCCCAAATACTGGTCTCCCTGCAACTAAATCTTTAATATATGTTGGAGAAGTGTCTGTTGTTCCTTTTTCTCTTTTTTTATGTAATGAAATATAATCATCTAAAAAATCCCAACCCGTTGTTTTAAATCCTTTTTGCTGAAGTCCTCTTAATAACCTTAATCCTTTTTGTGCTTTCTGTGCTAAACCTTCTGAAAAAATTAAACACATCCCACCACGAATACGGTTTGTTGGAACTCTCGCCAAATCCTTATAATTTGAAACTTCTCGTTCTTCTGTTGGTTCTCCATCTATCTGTATTGGCATGTTGCTTGCAAGAAATTCTATTTCTTCTGCAGTTGGCAAATATTGAAGATTTGTGACTCTTTCATGATAATCATAATTTTCTGTAACATATCTCTTCACTTCTTTTTCATCCGGATCATATTTTGCGTAACCAAAAAATTCTCTTAAATAATCAATTAACATTAAAACAACACAACTAGCTGTTGTTCCAGCACTTCTAATTGGACCAGAAAAATATGCGGCGAAATAATCTTTACCCTCTTTTGTTTTTCTTAATTTTAACTCTGTAAATCCTTCTATTGGAGAAGAAACAACCCCTAATGTATTATATGCGAAACCAACCCTTATTCCGGCATCAATCGCTTGTAATTGATTTTCAAATTTGCAAAATTTTTCTGTGGCTATTTCTTCTGCAATTTTAAATAAAACAGCCATATCTAATTGCCCATATTCTTTTTCCAATTCAAGAATTCGATCAATAACATTTCTCGTTTCATTTAATTGGGGATAAATTGTTGCAATTAATATTGTTACCATCTGAAT
>JAGVWO010000017.1 GCA_018304245.1 Candidatus Pacearchaeota archaeon | reverse complement strand
AAGAAAATGCAAATCCCGGAAGATATTCTCCAGTAATTTGGAGAAAGATGCATGCTTACTTTCAAAAGAATAAAGAAGATTTCTTAAAACATTATCATAAACGTTCGAATGTAGAATCTACCTTCTCTATGATAAAAATGAGGCTGGGAGAATTTCTTAAATCTAAAACTTACGAAGCTCAGAGAAATGAATTAGTTATGAAATTTATTGTTCATAACATTTGTTGCCTTGTTTCAGAAATCTTTGAAAATGACATCCACGTTGATTTCCGTTCAGAGCTAAAAACCTTCATTGACGATAACAGAATATTCGGTCAATGATTTTTCCGAGGGGTATTAAACGTGCAAGGCTTCTAGTTTATGTAACAAAAAAGTGACTACAAAACCAAAGATTTATAAACCGGGTAATTATTTCTTTTAAAGTTAAGAGCTAAGGGACAATGAAAATAAAAAACTGGTTTGCATTAATAACTGCAATATCTACTATAGGGACAACAGCACTTGCTACATCAAATATTTCAGATTCTTTTAAAAATTCATTTAATTTAAATCCTTCTTTTGGATCTAAAAAAGGAGTTTCCTTAAACGGCGGAACATATAATTCTACAAAAATTGGGAATATTTTTACGCAAGGACAAATGGGGTATAATGAACTTCCTGGAAAAATTGGAGATAATCAAAATGAAGGAACTGATGTTTCCTTGATTGCTGGGTATGAAAATGCTAATGGATTTTGTGCTACAGGTTCTGGAAAAGTCTGGAGTGGACATTATGGAAATGAGGGAACAAGAACATTAACAAACCCAAATATTTCCGAAAGAAATGATTATTCAATAAATACTAATGAGACAAAAAACTTTTTGGGAGCAAGCCTCGAATCAATAATCAAAGGATATGTTAAATTAATTGGACAATATGGTCAAAATATTAATTTTGCAAAAACCACTGGTTCGGATTTGGTGAATAATACTCAAATATACAACAGACAAACAGTAGATAATCAAGGCGGATTTATTGTAACCACTCAAGAAGATTTTCAAAATAATACTGTTGTGAATACTTCAACTTCATTAAAAGATTATTATAATAATATCAATACAACTTTGGGAATTGAAGGAGAATTTAAAAAAAATATATTTGGCGCAGAAAAATTTGGTTTATGGGGAAGATTAAATAATCAAAAATTCAAAACAGAACAAGAAATATTACAAAATCTTAGACAAGACAATTCAGGATATGTTTCTGTTATTATTGATGATGGAACAAATGTTGATACAACCATTGTTCCGGTAAGTTACTCTGATTCTTCAAATACCTTTTATAGAAATGATGCTGAAACAAAAAATTCTGATTTTTCAATTGGTGCCAAACAAACATTTAATTTTGGTGAAAAATATCTTGATATTTCATGGGATCAAACAATTGGTTCAAAACAAAAACAGATAAATGTTGATGTAACTTCTCCAATTTATAATTTTTCTGAGATGGGTAGATATGATGGGTTTGTTGGAAAAGCAGGATTTGGTTATTCTCCACAATTTACAGAATTTTCAATTTCAGGAACACAAGGACTAGATTGGTTAAGGCCCTGGAATCCAGGGATTGTCTTAAAACAGAATAAGAAAATTTTAGCACAAGAGAGAAAATATTCAGACCTACTTGAAAAAATTAATAGAAATGTTTCAATAACTGAAAATCAAAGAGAACAATTACAAAAAAATATTAAAGAGTCTTATTTAAAATCAATTGGAGAAGAAGAACCAGCAATGGATTTAGGCATGTCTTTTGGTAAGGATAATGGAGAAACTTTTGTTAAGTTTGGTGGAGGATATCACACTCCAAAATATTCAATTGCAGGATTTATTGGGAATCCTAAACAGGGAATAAATGCAAAATATTATTTTGACAAAGTGGGTATATCTGGTTCATTAGAATATGATAATCGAGAAAATTCAACAATAGCATCTGTTGGTTTAACATATAATTAATGTTGAAAGAAGATTAATTTAATTAAAATAATTATCAAAATGTTTGACTCAAAAAAGGCAAGGGCAAGTGTATTGTTATTTAGTTTTATTTCTTTATTTTTAATTCCATTGCTTTTAATCCCAGGAAACATAAATCTTATGAGTATTGAAGATGGGGGAAGTAGCGGAAAAGGA
This sequence comes from Candidatus Pacearchaeota archaeon, assembly GCA_018304245.1. GTDB lineage: Archaea > Nanobdellota > Nanobdellia > Pacearchaeales > UBA284 > UBA284. The sequence continues at coordinate 4,002 of JAGVWO010000017.1, read as the reverse complement.
TTAGACCTTCCACCAATATTATCTTTCAGTTCGAATACAGTTCATACTACAACTATTGCGACATTGACTTCTGTTGCAACAGATTCTGGAGATAATGCCGGAATTCAATGGATAAGAATTTATCAAGACAATGTTTTATTAGAAGAAAGAAATTGTAATAATTTTCCAACTTGCACATTTGTTAAAGTAATTGTAGAAAATAATGCTGCAACACACCAATATTATGCTCAAACAAAAGACCTAGGTGGAATAATTAAAACTTCTTCAACAATCACTATAATTTTTGATGGATTTAATCAAGCTCCAATAATTGATTCTTGGAGCCCTGTTGGTCCTAATCCTATAATGAATGAAAATTCACAACTTGGTTTTTCTGTGACTGCCCATGATCCAAACGGAGATGTTTTAAGCTATATGTGGAAATTAGATGGAACTAATGTTTCTACCACAAATTCATTCACATATAATGCAAATTATTTTTCTTCAGGAATTCACACCGTTTATGTTGTTGTTTATGATAATAAAGGCGGAACCGCAGTTAGAACATGGAATGTAACCGTAAATAATGTTTTAATTCCAACAACTTGCACATTGATATTCAATCCATTAAGTCCACAATTTTATGGGATCCCGGTAACTGCTTCATGTTCTTGCATAAGTGATATTGGAGCAATAACTGAAACAACGGCTGTTCTTGAAAGAAATGGTATTGATGTAACTACAACTGAAAATAATGTTGCAACAATTCTTGAAACAAACACACACAATTATTATTGTTATACTGCACAAACAGCAAACTTTGCATATGCTGAACAAAATGCAACATACATTGTTAACAGAGCAAATCCAAATGCGCACTTAGCATTGAATGGAATTGAAAATGATTTATCAATTGTTTATGGAACACAAAGCAATGCAACTGGTTGGATTGAAACAACACCAGGAGCAAGTGGTGCAATACTTTACAGAAATGGAACAAATGTTGCAAGTGGAAGTCCTGCAACAGAAATAACAACACCTGGTGTTGGATTATATAATTATACTTATTATTATCCACAATCACAAAATTATTCTGAAGCAACCGTTACAAGATTTTTAACTGTAACACAACAGACAACAAATTTAACATTGATCATTCTCCCTGCAAATATAATCTATGATGGGGTGCAAAGCAATGTTTCATGTAATGCTTCAAATTCAGAAGTAATAATTAGTTTATGGAGAAATGGAACATTAATTTCAAGTGGAAATAATTATATTCAAGATGTTTTAACATTACCTATAGGAAACTATACTTATGTTTGTAATACATCTGGAAGTCAAAATTATTCTGGAAATTCTGTAACAGATTTATTGCAAGTAATTCCAAAAGAACCAGGTATAATCGAATTATACTTGAATGGAATCCCTGCAGATTTGAATATCGAATACATCGGAAACCCAGTTAATGCTACTGCAATTTCTCCATTTAATAATGTTACAATTTATAGAAATGGGACATTAGTTGGAACCGGAGCAGATTTTGTTGAAGATATCACAAACTTAGCTGCAGGATATTATATTTATTATGCAAACAGTTCAGGAAATGCAAGCCATTATCCTGCAAATATCACTAGATATGTTTTAATCAACCAATCTATTCCTCAATTAATAATTGACATGCTTCCAAGTGATAATGTTACCTATGGGCAACAAACTACAACAACATGCAATATAACAAACACAAATGAAATAAATGGATTGCTGGAACTTTACAGAAGATTATACAATTGGACAAATTCAACAATTGCAGTAACTAACCCAGATATTCAAACATTGGCCGGTGGAGCATATAATTACATTTGCAATGTTTCTGCAAGTCAAAACTTTACATCTGCTTATTTGGAAAGAACATTGACCGTAAATAGGGCAAACTCATCTATAATTTTATTGCTTGATGGAAATAATTCAAACATAACTAGAATTGAAGGAAATACAATCAACCACACAGGTATTGTTACACTATATTCTCTACCAAATGTTGTTGATGTAACAATTAATATTTTCAACCCTGTTGGAACACAAATTGCTTCCTCTACAGGTGTATCTCCACATACTTACATGTACACATATAATGTTCCTGGAATCTATAGGGCAGATGCAGTATTTTTAGGAAATGAAAACTATACGGGAAGCAATGCAACCCATTACCTAAATATAACTCCAATAATCCATGACTCTAATATTACAAATATTACTTACAATAAAAGCAATAGTACAATTTACTTGAATGATGTTATAAATGTCATATCTTATATTAGAAATGATGGTAATGTAAATGAACCTGCAATTAATGTCACATTACAAGATAATGGAAATGTTGTTGCATGGCAAATTGTAAATAATTTATTTGCAAATGAAACAGTTCATGAAACAAGACAAATTAACTTTACATGGAATGCGAGAAATGATCAAATAAGAACAATCAGTGTTAATGCACTTCCTGTAACTGGAGAAGTTGATTTAAGCGATAATTCAAAATCATTTACTGCAAGAGTTTGGAAAGTTTGCGATGTAATTGATTGCAATGAATTCTATCCAAGAACCCCACAAAATCATTATAATTATGGTGATTACTTTAATAGTTCTGTGTACATAATAAACAGGTGGAATGATCAACAGTTCTATGATTTGAAAGTAGAAATGACTTCAACAAATGGGTTGGGAATACTTTCAACACCAATTTTATATGTTAATTTAGCTCCGGGAGAAGCAACTGCCAGAAAATGGCTTATTAATGTGACTGATATGGGAACCCAAACAGAAATCTTAAGAATTTATGCCGGAAACAGAGAATACGCTGGAAATAAACCAATAAGTATAAACTAAAATGTCAAAACAAATTAAATCAATATTTTTTGGAATTATCTTAATAGCATTTACATTATTTGTTTCTAGTTTTGCAAATGCTCAAGTTCCTTGCTCTGAGATGTTTGAATTATCTGCACCAAATATCGATATAAATGTTGGAGATAATTTTAATTTAACATTATTAACAGATACTGATGTAATTGGGCAAAATGTTTGGTTAACCACATATCCTGCAGAACTCTCTTTGGTAATTGGAAATAATCCTCAACAAATTCAATTGATTAATGGTGTTTTTGGTAGAGCATTATGGACATTGTCTGCTTTGGGTGGAGGAAACCATATTGTTAATGCAACAGTTTCATTAAATTCAACGCAAAACTGCACAATATCTGAAACCGTTTTAGTTATTGGTGCTACAAATCCACAATTATCTCCAAATGTCATTGTTACACCACAAGATTTAGGAACAGTATCTGCACAAAAAACACCTTTTAATTATAGTGTATCTTATCAAAATACTGGAACTGGAAATGCAATTAATGTTACAACAACCCTATCAGATATTTATTCCAATACATTCGGGGACCCATTTAATCTTGATGCTGGAATATTAACCACAAAATATTATGGATATGCTCAATCTTCCTTGTGTGGAGCAAGAAACTTAAGAATAGATACTACTTACAAAAACTTAATTGGTGTTGATTACAATTTAACTAACTATGATGAATTCAACGTATCTGGTTCTGACTTACAAATAACCAATGTGTATATCCCACAAACATCTTATTATAATGGGCAAATAATTAATGCAATTGTTTCAATTACAAATAATAATCAATCTGTGCATGGGATTATTCCAGAAAATGCGAACAATGTAGTTGTTTATTTTGATAATTATGCGTGTTCAGGCACCGGCATTATTAACGTATGGGATGTCCAAACCTTTTCATGTAGCTATCGAATTAGTGAAACATTCTCTTCAACAAGAACTGTAAATTATGTTGTTAGGGTAGAAGCAAATAATGATTGTATGAATTATGCTTCCTTAAGCAATTATAAAACCAGAACTGTTCCAATAACTGTAAAGATTTCTAGCACTGGTGGCGGTGGGGGAAGCACTGGCGGAAGTACTTGTGGTGGTTCAACATA
>JAGVWO010000002.1 GCA_018304245.1 Candidatus Pacearchaeota archaeon | reverse complement strand
CCTCAAGTTGAGCTTCCCCGTAAACCCGCCAGCCACTTTTGCCGTCCCATCAGTCGAATTATTATCAACCACAACCACTTCAAAGCCTTTATCTGTTTCCTGCTGGGACAAAGATTTTAGGGACTTACCGATATTTTTCTCTTCGTTGTAGGCAGGAATCACCACTGAAACTTCCACTTTTTTCATCACCTCTAGTATACTTAAATTGATGGATATTTTCTTCTGGATAATCTTAGGAGCCGTAGCTGGGTTTTTTACCTCCAGCGTTTTTCTGCCCAAGCCAGGGGTGAACCTTTTTACAGAAATTCTGGGGGGAGTCGTCGGGGCGATTCTCGGCCGCGTCATTGCCGTGCCCCTCGCCGGCGGCTTCAATGTCCTCTCCCTAGTCCTAATCGTGGTTTTTATTGGGGTGGGGATTGGAGTCTCCAGATTGCTTAGAATTTAGCTGCGGGGCAGGGAATTGAACCCCGTTACGTCGGGTTGCAGCCGACTGCATGACCTTTCTGCCACCCGTGCATGAATTTAAAGAGACTAAAATTCTTTTTAAAAGTTTGGTTAGAAAAAGCTAAAGAAAAATAAGTGAGCCCGATGGGAGTTGAACCCACGACACCCGGATTAAGAGTCCGGTGCTCTAACCAGACTGAGCTACGGGCCCATTAATTAATCTGACGAATTTCATTTATAAATATTTAGAATATTTTTTTGAAAATCGTTGCAAAAGAGATTAATTGTATTCTCTCCAATTATGACTGCATTTAACACATCTAAAGAATCTTGTTTCTGCTTCATCACTTGATCTCGTCTGTGAACTGTGAAAATATGCTTTGTTATGTCCACATTTTGGGCAAGTCTCTGTTTCAATTGGCCAGACATTAGAATCCTTTTCATGTAAGACACCGATTTTTGTTTTATCTTCAACTTTTTCAGAAGAAATGATTTTAACCTTTTCTTTAGAAGCATATCCGCACTTCGTACAAGCAAACCTCTTTGTTTTTTGTACTAAAATTGTACCGCACTTTGGACAAAATTCCATTTTTAATTCTAAATTGTCTATCTCGAGTCTTTAAAAAGTTTTCTTAATTCTTCTTTTCCCGAACTAGTGATTTTTGCATCCCAATATTCTTCATTATAGGATTTATCTTGTTTCTTAACAAGATCTATTAATTTTAATTTTTCTAACTTAATTATTATTTCAAGAATTTTGTTCAAATCAAAATTTGTGAATATTTTTAATTGATGTGTATCAGAATTTCCTTCAGAAATGTTTTCTAAAATTTCTAATTCTTTTTTGTTCAGTTTCATATTAATCACTTAAACATATCATATAAGAAAAGTTTGAACCAACCCAATTTTGGAATTCTAAAAATTGCCTTTCCTATAACTTGATTCGGTATAATCTGGTGTTCGTAAGCAAGTTGACCGTCATTATGATCACCTTTTGTAGTATAATCTTTGTCGGTCATGTTAATAATTCTATGAATTGTTGGTGTATTTTGACCAGGAACATTAAAGACAATAACGTCTCCAATTTCGTATTCTTTTTGATGATTCCCTTGGATAATCATTATATCTCCCTTATCAAGGCCGTTATTCCATTTCCAAGAATAAACCGTTTCTTTTGAAATATCATTCTCTAGATACCATTGTCCGTGCAACGAAAACCATGAATCAAAAGTTCCCTGATGTTCCATACTTCCACTTTCAATTATGACAAAAGGTAAGGCAGAGGTTAACATTAAACTAAATAATGGAAATACGATAAATTTTACCAACAAAAATATTAAGATAAAATCAACAATCCAACTCCAAATACTATTGCTGTCCCATAAAAATTCCCAAACTTTTTTGAAATTACTTTTTTCTTTTTTTTGATGTTGTTTCATTGTTATAATAAATAATAATATAATTTTAGTATTAAAAAGTTATGCTCTTAGTTTATGGTTCTTAGATGAGCTTTTTAGATCGTCCCTTAAGGGCTTCTTGCATTTTGTTAAGATTGTGTTTAGAGGGAATTACTATTAAACCATCAATTTGGTGTTTATTTCCCTGATATTCAAAGTATCCTAAATGATATAAATCGAACCAGGATTTTTCAACATTTGTAAAATTCCATTCTTTTGGGATATTTACTGGCTCATTCATTACAAGAACTAAATCAATATCTGAACAAGTTTGACCTCGATAAGGCTCATCATAAATACCAAATTTTTCTTCTGCAAGTGAAGCCCAAACATAAGCTTCTTTTATTGAATTACATTTAGATAATATTGAATCTAAATATTTAGAGGCTTCTTTCCAAACATCTTTTTGATTGTCATAAATTTTTTTATTTGGTTTCATTATAATCTTTGTAAATTATAGTTTTAAATTTAATTCAACACCTTCAGATCAAATCTTAACTGATATTTTCTAGGGCCGATTTCTCTGACTTTTTTTAGATTAATTATTTTATATTTTCTCTTGGCCTTTTTTGCTTCTTGTTCTAGTATTTGATAGCTCTCTTCAATATGATCTACGTATTGAAAATCATAAAAATAGACAATTGAGCCTTTTTTAGCGATCATAAATGCTTCTTTCAAGAAGGGATCTTTTAATTGAGGACGAGCCATCACAATTTTGTCAAAGAATAATTTCTGTTTTTTAAATTTTGGACAGATTTTTTTAACATCACCCTGAATTGCTTCGCAATTCTGGAGTTTGTTTAATTTAATATTTTCAATAGCATACTTTGTAGCTTCCCTATTTAATTCAACACAACAAATCTTTTTTGCTTTAGAATATTTTGATATTATTACCCCATAAGGTGCAACACCAGAGAACATAACAAGGACATTTTCATTCTTTTTGATTTGTTCAGCGATTTCTTTTCTATCAGAACCTAATCTTGGACTAAAATAACATGTTTTTACATTTAATTTTATCAAACAGCTATTTTCTTTATATATTGTTTCTTCTTTTTTCTCTCCAAGAATAAATTTAATATCTTGTTTTCTTAACCTTCCCTTAAATTTTCCACGACCATAAACTGTTTTAACATTATGATTTTTTTTCATAATATCTTGGGCAATTTTCTTTTCATCCGATTTTTCATTTTTTGGGATTTGAACAATTGCAATATCTCCGATTATATCAAATGAATGTGCCATCTTTTTTATATTTCTCATAATACTAATTGGAACAACAAGTTTTTAAATAATATGTAGGTCTTAAGGAATTATGGCAAAAGGAAAAGGGTTAATAGGAAAACTTAATGATGATTTCGACAATATAGAAAAAAACTTCGATATATCAAAATCCAAAACAATGTATCGGGTTGGTTGGGGATTTATAATAATTGGTCTTCTAGGGGTGTTATATGGGGGATATTATGGTGTAAAAAAGGCATATAAAGCCATAACAAAAAGAGAAATGCACATTATTTTACCAACAGAGCCCCAGATAGATTATAGAAATTCAATATCCAATGGAAGAGAATAGTATGTTGGAAGTTCGGTCACAAGGGCAGGTTTTAATTTTAGATTTTTAAGTTTATCATGGAAACTTTCAATGACCTTTCTCGAAGTTATAAACCTGAAATTTATTCCATCTAAGATTAATTCTTTTTCTTTAATGCCTGTTTTTAAGAGATATTTTTTATTTTGTTCCAATAATTTTGATAATTTTGTTTTTTCCTTGGAAGATAGATTTTCTATTTTATTTTCATAACCAAATCCCGGATAAAATTCATTTAGATAAATTATGTTTCTTTCCAAGTCGCCGTATTTATTTAATTTATCGAATACTGTTTTAATGTTTTTAGCTCTAATTATCAATCTTTTTTTATATTGAAATAGATTTTTTGTTTGTGCAGAACAAAAATATTTTAATATATTTAATGCAGTTTCTTTGCTTCCTTTAATGATGTAACCTGAGAAATCATTTTCATCTATCTTATAATTCATTTTGGAAAATAAATCCAAATTTGTGTCGCTGACTTCAAGTTCATTTAGGTTGATAAATGAAATATATTTGTGTGTTTTATCAATAAGTTTGAAGATATTCCTTTCAGATTTAGGTAATGTGGGAATTTCTATACCGACATCCCAATTAAATTTACTTGCAAGTTTTATCTTATTTATTTCATTCTTGAGAGAGTCTATATCTTTGAGAATATTTGGATGAAATCTTATTTCATCAAGTCTAGCTTTAAACAACCTTGTGAGATTTTTTTCATTTACTGTTTCTGGGATTAGATAAATATGTGTGTGAAATGATTTTCCAAATTCTTTTTTGAATGCTTGAATAAAAGTAATAGTTTTTTCTTCATCAAATAAGGGATCTCCACCAGTAATCCCCATTCCAAGGGCATTTGTGATTTTAGCTTCTTCAATTGCTTCTTTTATTGCGATAGTAGTATTATCGGATAATTTTCTTTCATTCGCCCAGGAAATTTTTTTGTTTTTCCTCTTTTCACTTAAAGGACAATAAAAACAATCTCTAGAACATAACCCATTTACAAATAAAACAAGTTTCTTTCCTTGAACACACAATTTACATCCCTCGCAAATTCCTTTAGAACAATATGAAAGATAAGGGGTTTTCTTTATCATAGAATAAGTAAGTAGAAATTATTTTTAAATTTAACCTAGAAAATAAGGCAGAGCTTCTTGGATTGTCCCAACCTCGATGACATCGATGCCAGCTTCTTCACTTATGTTTACTTTTTTTGGAATCTGTTCATTTGTGCAAATTTCAGAAGTTCCAATAGGCTCGCAATGTTTGTTTGTCTCATATGCAACGTCTCTGCTTTGAAGCAAGGGAACAAGGAAAAGTGTAGCACCAGATTCTTTTGCAGCTTGTGCTTTTGGTAAAATAGCCTGAACAGGCCCAATAGAACCATCGTGATTTATGCTCCCGGTTATTATAATTCCTTCATGAATCTTTTTATTCTCTAATGCTGCAATAGTTGCTATTGTTAAAGCCGCACCAGCAGATTCTCCACCAACAAGTGAAGCATTTGCATGAATAGTATATATTAAATCAACTGTGCTGGTATTTATTCCTGAAATTATTTCTGCAACGGCTTTAGATTTTCTAATACTTTGTTGAGTATCTTCCCAGAATAATAAACCATCAATATCTACGAGGGTTCTTCCAGTTCCAGGTTTTGCTTCAACCTTTAATGTAGTCATATATCCTGTGTTATTGGAATCTACTGCTGGAAGATACATCATAACAGCAGAATTTTCTGTAAAAGGTTTGAGTTCTTTAATTAAATCATCTTTTTGATTAAGAGAATTTTTTCCATTATTATTTAAGACATAAATCACTAGGCACGATAATACAACAAGAATTACCAAGAAAATAAAGATAATTCTATTATGATTTTCTTTTTTATTTTTTATCACCTTTTTTTTCATTTTTTGAAAATGAGCCCGCTGTGACTTGAACACAGGACCCCTGCCTTATCAGAGCAGTGCTCTAACCATCTGAGCTACGGGCTCATAGTATATATCCGAACAAAAAATCATTTATAAATGTTTTTTCTAGAATTTTATTCGATGTGTTCAATAATTTTAGATTTAATGTTCTTATTTGTTCTTCCAAGATAAAGCCCGTCAATATTAATCTTAACATCTGCATTAAGAATACCCCCAATGATGCCATTTTTTCCATAAAAAGGGATGGCATGAATTAATCCACTTTCAGTATCAATATATTTGTTATTGTTATTTGCATGAATTGATATCTTATAAATAGGAGAATTTTTATTTATAACTGCATTATTTAGACTATCTAGTTTGGATTTTTCTTTTTCAGTCATTTTACCAATGGAATGAATTTTTAAATCTCTTAAATTTTGTTCATCAAACCTTACCAAATAGGATGTGTCCGGAATATTTTCACATTCTGTTAATCTTTTCACAAGATCTTTTTCCATTTCAAAAGGACTAATTTCCCCCACTGCCCGATTAATTGATATTTCCGTAATCGAATCATTCTTGGCAACAAAATATTGGCCATTTTTCAATTGGAAATATCTCCTATACATGCTATCTGCGCCCTCCTTATTAAATTCAAAACTTGCCAGTGTATCATTTTTGTTATCATAATTATGTTTTATTGTAATATTTCCAACTTTTTTTTCAAATATAAAAATAGGTGTATAAATTTCATATTTTGCTTCATCTGCAAGAATTTTTTGTCCATCAAAGCCAAGCAAACCCAAAAATAAAAATAAGAATAATTTTTTTTCCATTTTCCCCTTAATTAAATAGTAATTACGCCCCTGGAAGGACTCGGACCTTCGACACCACGATTAACAGTCGCGTGCTCTACCAGCTGAGCTACAGGGGCACATTTATGGGATAGAAAAATAACTTTCACTTAAAAAACCTTCGTTTTTTGGTGTCCTGAAAATTTTAATTTTCATGATAAAGGTTTTGGATACAGATTATTTCTTAATTGTCTTGACAACTTTTTTCTTCGTAATTTTTTTAATTATCTTTATTGTCTCATTTTTCAAAATTTTCTTAACAACTTTTTTCTTCTTCTTTTCCTTAGGTTTGGCTCTTTCAGGATGAAGAATTTCTTCTCTAATCATTTCATTTAATGGAAGTTCTCTTTCTCTTGCCTTTGATCTTGCTCTTTCAAGATATTTGTAAACAACCCCGTGCGGTGCACCATGAATCAACATATCAATTGCAGCACCCGCGATTTCCACATTTTGTGCATATCCAATAATCCCCACACCGTGTTCTTCTACAACAATACTCGTTTCAGTTAAATCTTCTATGACTCTCTTTGATTTTCCCCCAGTCCCAATAATTCTTCCTTTTATTGGATTAATCCGGGAGGCTTTAACAAGACTTTTTAAAATAATTTTTTTAAAAATAATTTCCTCATCTTTTAATTTAACAACTTCTTCAATATTAAACCCAAGCGAAAGAGCCCCAATCATTTCTTCGCAAAGATATTCATTAAGATAATTGGTGCTTTCAATTTTTATTTCTCCAAATTCACTAACGTCTAAATCAACACCCAATTCTTTTTCCAATCGCTCTAGATTAGATTCATTTTTACCCAGGATTCTAAATAATTCTTTCCCGGCATATCTCAAGGTTTTCATTTTTTATTTTTACATCTTTTAGTTTTCTTTATTTCTTGGATTAATTTATCTTCATTTATTTTTAATCCTTGTTTTTTAAAGTATCTTGAAATATTTATAATATCTCTTTTTAGCATTTCTTCAGAGACATTTGAATTAATAGGCATCCCGTGTGAGAGATCAATTATAATCGGTTTTTCTTTGTGGTTTATTATATTAAATTCACTTAAATCTCCGTGGATTATGTTAACCCCATAGAGCATTTTAATATTTTTTATTAATTCATTGAAAAATTTCTCGGGATTTTTTGGTTTTGCATCCTTTAACAAAGGACTAGCTTCTGGAATTTCTTTATTACTTTTATTTCCAATAAATTCCATTATGATTACATTCTTAAATAGGGCAATTGGTTTTGGAACACTTACCCCATTATCATATGCTTTTGTTAGATTCGAGAATTCTCTTCTAGCCCATATTTCAACAATTGCTTTTCTTGATTTTTTTAATTTGAATCTTGGATCAACTTCAAGATATTTTCTCATCTTGAAAAAATCACAAGAGGAAATACGATAAATTTTTGCAGCAAATCTTTTTCCTTTTTTATCTAATGCAGAAAAAACATTGGCTTCCTTTCCTATTTTTATTGGGGATTCAAGACCATCTATTTTATGATGTGTCATTAATTCCCAAAGATTTTTTTCAGTATTCTGATCAAAAACATTACCGCTAACCTTGAATTTGTCGATTCGTGACATTTGAATTAGAATTCACTTGCAGCAGTTTTTAAGTAACCTCGGTTTTTTAACCAATCAACTTGTGCAGGATTATATTTGAATATGACATCTCCTCTTTCATCTCCTTGCAATTCCCAAGGCTCTACAATAACAATGTCTCCTTCTCTAAGCCACAAGGCTCTTTTTAATCTTCCAGGAACTCTACAATTTCTCGATTTCCCATCTAAACATTTTACAAGCATGTGGTTTGCACCAAGTCTTTGTTCTAATATTCCGAGAACTTCTTTTCCTCTTGGAAGTTTTACTCTAAATATTTGTGGCTTTACTTCTTCCATATCGAGATGAATTAAAGAACATTTATAAATATATCTTATCATTTAAGGACATGGAAGACGATTTAAAATTATATGAACAAAGGCTTGATAAATTATACAAGGAAATTAAACCAATAAAATCAACAGGAGAGAGATTTGAAATTCCAAAATGTGAGGGACATTTGGAAGGGAATAAGACTATAATATCTAATTTTGGACAACTTGTATCTGCATTAAGAAGGAATCAAGAACATTTTGCAAAATTTTTAATGAGGGAACTTGCAGCACCAGGTCAAATAGAAGGAGATAGATTAATTTTAAATAGAAAATTGAATTCTCAAAGAATTAATGATAAAATAGAAGAATATGCCAAAGAATTTGTTATTTGCCCACAATGTAAGAAACCAGACACAGAATTAATTAAAGATAAGGACTTTTTATTTATTCATTGTTTAGCTTGTGGAGCAAAACATTCTGTTAGGGCAAAGTTAGTTTAAGCTTATAAAATAAAAAATGACAGAAATTTACATAAAAATCCATAATGCTTATAGAAGAATCGTTGCTGTTTGCGATGCTGATTTAATTGGAAAAAAATTTGAAGAAGGAAATGTCCAAATAGATGTCAATGAAAAATTCTACAAAGGAGATTTGGTTGATGAAGAAAAAGCACTTGAAATCTTGAGAGAAGAAGCAGAAGAAGATTCTTGCTTTAATTTTGTTGGAAATCTTGCATGTGAACTTGGAATAAAAACAGATATTGTGAATAAGGAAAATATTTTAGAGATTCAGGGAATTAAACACGCCATATCTTTACTTTAATTAGTTATCACTATAAAGTAATCTAAAATAGAAAGGTTTATAATAAAAGAGAAATTTATTTTTTTATGAAAAAGATTGTTAATGATATACTCGATGTTTACAATAAAGAAATTTTATCAAAGGAATTAGGGGAAGGCACACTCAAAAAAAGGTTGTTAAATGGATTGGAAAGAGTTTTGGTTGGGGTTGAGATTCCAAAAAAGGCTGTCATGAAGAAACCCTTTATTTATTCAGATGAATCAATAGATTTTAAATCAATACGTGAGATTTCTTCAAAGAATATTTCTCAAAGATTAAAATATGCTCTAAGAACAAAGGGAATTGCTACATATAGGGATTTAGCAAGAGTTTATCTTAATGAGGAGCTTTCTTCTTCTGATTATGGAAAAGAAGGATATGCATATTTTCTGTCACGAATGAGATATATAGGTCTCAAATCTAGGATAGCACTCTTTACTCACTTAGATAAAGTGGGTTTTGATTATAGCACAGCACATGCTAAAATTTTGGTAGCAAAGACAGAAATTAAATAAAAAGATTAAATCCAACCCGTATGTTCACGTAAATAATATTTACTTTAATTTTTTTAATTTACCTTTTTTGTATTTTTTTGGACTTTTCAAACAAATGTTTTATTTTTTGATATTCCATTATATGTAGGTTTTGTCCAGGTTCTAAGGTTATTTCATATTCTTCCCATAATAATGATCTGTTTCCGAAACTACTACCAAGAAAGGCAAGGCCCTTTTCCTTTTTCCCCTTTTCAACTACTCTCGAATATCTCTGGAAATATAATTTTGTTGGTTTTCCATGGATCTTTGTAATATAAGAAACAATATTTTGATCATGGGTTTCTCTTATTGAAAGATTTCTCTCAAAAAGAACTATTGGATCCTCGGAATCGTCAAGCATTCTAAGTGTAGAAATCTTTTTTTCGAGGTACATACAATAGAAAAGACCTGAAATATAAAAAGATTGTTGTGATAATAATCACATCTCTTTTGAACCCCAATAAGATTTAAAAAGCCAAAACAGTTATGATTGATATGGCAATATTGGTGATTATTGGAATAATTTTTGCAGTATTAATAGTATTATTTTTATTAATGTTAATTGGTTATTACAACAGATTTACAGTTCTATTGAATAGGATTGACAATTCTTTTGCTCAAATTGATGTTCAACTTAAGAAAAGAGCAGATTTAATTCCAAATTTAATGGAGTCTGTAAAGGGTTATATGAAACATGAGGCACAAATAATGAAAGAAGTTAGTGATGCAAGGGCAGCACTTGTTTCTGCAAACAAATCCGGAGATCTTACCAAAAGATTAAAGGCAGATAATGCACTAGAGGGATCATTAGGAAGATTATTTGCAATAGCAGAGAATTATCCAAATCTAAAAGCAAATGAAAACTTCTTACAATTTCAAAATGAATTAAGTTCAATGGAAGACAAAATTGCATATGCAAGACAACACTATAATGATTCAATCTTATCTTACAATGATTCTTGTAAAACATTCCCTGGAGTGGTCTTTGCAAAGATTTTTGGAAAGAAGCCAGGAAATTGGTTATCAATACCGGAAGTAGAAAGAATAACTCCAAACGTTAAATTCTAAAATTTTCATTTTCATATTTCTAATATGGCAAAGACAAATATCAAAGAAGAAAAGGGAAAAATAGATTTTCATGATCAAATATCTAGAAATAAAATAAAGTCTATTGTTCTAATTATTTTTGTTTTCATAGTTTTTTTCCTTTTAGGTTATGTAATTTCAAAAGCATTCGCACTTGATGTTTTTATGATATTAGCATTTGCATCAATTCTTTCAATAATTTATGTTTCAATTACTTATAATTTTTCAGATAAAATTGCATTAGCAAGCGTTAGTGCATATAAGGCAGATAAAATAGAACATGAAAAACTCTACAATGCAGTTGAAAATATGTCTATAGCTTCAGGTATGCCCATGCCAAGGGTTTTTGTGATGCCAGGAGAACAAATAAATGCTTTTGCAACAGGAAAGAATCCACAAAAATCTGTCATTTGTGTTACAGAAGGCGCTTTAAAAAAATTAAATAAACAGGAATTGGAAGGGGTTATTGGGCACGAGATGAGTCACATTGCAAATTATGATATTAGGTTCGTTACAATTGTGGCTGTTGTTGTAGGGGCAATTGCAATATTTTCACAAGTTTTTTTGAGAAGTTTAGCATTCAGAGATTCTGGGGGCGATAATAAAAACCCGATATTTTTTATCTTAGCGATTATCTTAGCAATACTCGCTCCAATAATTGTAAAATTAGTACAACTTGCAATATCTAGAAAAAGAGAATATGTTGCAGATGCAGGGGCTGTACAGTTTACAAGATATCCCCCTGGTTTAATTAGCGCATTAAAAAAAATCCAGAATGATCATGAAGAACTAAAAGTTTCAGGTGCTGTATCTCCGATGTTTTTCTCAGATACATCAAAGAGTAGATTTTTGGAATTATTTCAAACACATCCAAGAGTTTCTGCAAGACTTGATGCTCTTGAAAGAATGTAAAAAAAGTTAAATTCTGTCACCACTTTAAAGAAACAAAAGCTTTAAAAGAATATTTGATTTAACATTTATATGGCTAAGGAAAAAGTTGAAATAGTTTATAATTCTTTCCGTAATTTATCGAATAAACCTACAAGGTCTTCTGTAATTTATGATAATATTCTCTAACCTTGCAAATTTCAGTATTTTGCGGGTTTTTCTTTCTCTTTTTCACAACATCTTCCCAAATCTTTCGTAAAGACTTATCATAAAGATTTCCAATAGACAGTTCTTCGAATCCTGAAGAAGACGTGCAGGTGAAAACAGATCCTTCTGAGTTAATGTGCAATCGATTAACTCCTGCCATGCATTTATCATGATGTTCTAGGGATCTGAGTCCAGGATAGAGTGATCTTGTACAATAACCTGCTTCAAAATTAATGCCCATTGTTCTTTCCAGATAATTTAATGTTTTAATAAATTCTGTTCTTTGATGATCATTTAATTTTAGGGTTTCATATTTTTGTCTTGATCTTCCGCCAGGGGATAATTTCATTACTCGAAAGGTTTCCATCCCTTCTGAAAAAAATTCTCTTGTTGCATTCCCTAAAACTGAATAATTATTTGACAAGGGAATTAAAAACATCGTCAAATTAATATTATTGTCTAAAAGAAGTTGGGCTGATTTTTTTACATTTTGATAAGAACCTTTAACGCCAGTATTTAAATCATGAATTTTTTCATCTCCTAATAACGGCAACGTTAAATTTTCTAATTTATTTGCTCTGGACACAACTAAATCGAGATTTTCTTCAATTAATTGACCATTCGTATGAATATGAACCTTACAGCCAAGAGCATCGTAAGAATAATCTATTAAAGATGCAAGTTCTTGTGGAAATAAAAAAGGTTCTCCGCCAGTTATCCCAAATCGCTTTAATCCCAAATCTTTTGCTTCTTTTAAAATTTTCCGAATAAATGTTAATTGCGGCGGATTTCCCACCCCCGCTTCTGCAGAACAATGAACACAATGAAGATTACATGCATTAGTAATTTCATAGTCTATATGCTCCAATAACCCATTATTAGCTTCTTGAATTTTTAATTGAGTCATAGGTATCATCTAATTTTGGTATTTATAAGAATTATTGTGGTGTTTTTATCGATTAAATTCTGTTCTCTTCATGCACTAAAAGAACATGATTTTTCTTTTTGTCATGTTGTAAGTGGTCGAGATATTGAAAATTTATAAAATAACTCTATTTGGCATATTCTGCAATTGAAGAAAGAAACTCACTCTTCAAATTCTCAGGTATCTGATAATTTAAGAGACTATCTAAATAATGATCATTACAAATATCATTATATTTTTCAGTCCTTTGTATATATTTATCGTTCCATTTAAATATTTCCGGATAATACTGAATAGCAAAATATATTGTACTATTTGATAAAAGAATATTTATTGAGGAAAATTTTTTCGTAATTTTCTCTTCAATATCTATTAATTCTCTTATCGATACTTTCTCTCTCCTTTTTAATACATTTGCGATTAATACTTCGGCTTCAATATGGTGCATTTTAACCCCCAATATTTAATTATGAGGTGATTTAAATATCTTACCCTTGTCCTCTTCGATCAATTTTCAAAAACATCCGTTACTTTTTCCATTTAGTGTGTTTTTCTAAAACACCCATAAATTTTTCTTTTGATTTTTTAGAGGCATTAACAATAATAACTGCACGTGCAAGACCATAAAAAATATCTACTTGTGCATTGTCTGACAAGCCTATGTAGGATTCATGTTTATCAACAAAATCTTTAATATTTTTTTCTTTTGATATATAGTTGCCTTTCTTATCTGTATATTCGCATTTACTTACGTCAGATAATTTGAAACTTTTAAACAGAATCGTGCTTAACCAATCAAAAAAGAATTTATCTTTTTCTACAATTAGATAAATAGAATCTCTTTGTTTACTAAATGCAATGATTCTTTTTTTTGCCATAGATATTTTTTACACTACAACACTAGTCAATGAATGTTTATAAGTTAATGCGCAAATAATTCTATCTTTTTCCCTATAATCTTGCATAATTTTTTTAACATCTTCTTTAAATTGTTTTATTACATAATCCGGAATCTGTTCAACGGTTTTCCCGAATAACTTTTCTTCATATTTTCGCATATCTTCTTCTATTGACATTTTAATGTTAGTATTTTGTATTATTTAAATTAATCACAACAATTGTATTTTGCCAGGTCTTGGTTCGTATGCAATTCCTTCTTCTAAGAATTCAATTATTAGTTTGTTAATTTCATCTACGGGAGCCGTTAAATCTAGAATTAATTTATCTAATTCAATCCCACCATTAGAATCATTTTCTTTTAATTTTTCAAGAATTTGTTCTCTTAATGGTTTATTGTCAGTTTTAGTTTCTGGAGTATCTACAGTTCCCCCTATTTTTGTTTCAATAATTGGTTCATCTTTTTCTTGATTTTCTTGATTTTGATTTTCAGATTTTCCAAAAAGATTTCCTTGCAGCCCCACCGGTTTTATTTTTTGCTCAATTATTGTTTCAAAACTTCTAACCTGGGTTGGATTACTTTGACTATTGGAATAAACCTCATCCATCTGTTCAGCATTAGGTCCAACAGATTTATCTGGTTGTTTTTCTGTTACAAGATTTTCTTCATATTTTGATCCAAAATCTTGAAGTAATTCAAGTTTTCTTGCAAGAAGCCATGCAGTATCTACTCGAACGACAATTTCTGGAACAATATAAAGTTCTTCATTATATAGTCTAATAATACCAATTGTTTTTACAGTGTCACCAATTTCAAAAGGCATTAGTGTTTGTGCATTATCTGCAAAAGCCTTTAATCTTATTGTCCCTGTTCCATCGTCAAGAGTGATATTTGAATATGGTTTTTGATTGCTAACGTACTTATCAACAACATTTCCAATAAGGTTCACCCTGTAAACATTATTTCCAAAAATTTCTTGGAATTGGAATTTTTCCTGGACGATTTTTGGAGTCCCTTTTAGAATCATTCCAATGCTGTGTTTATATGCAACCTGTCTTTTTTTAAATTCGTCTGCCATGTTTATATTTTATTAAATTTATGAAGATATAAATTTATACTCTCTGAATGAATCCTCTTCTTGGTTCAAAGATGTCTCCATCCCTTTTTAATTTATCTAAAACTTCATCTAATTGTTCTTTTGTTATTTTATTTCCCAATTCTTGAATTAAATCTTCAATTGGAATTAATTTTCCTTTTTGTGATTCAAGTTTTGTAAGAATTTCTTTGACTGTTAAAATTTTACTTCTTTCACTTGCTGTAATTCCCGTGGTAATTCTATCAATATCAAATACCCCCCTTTCAGCATCAAATCCAACCTGCAACATACAATAGTGTAAAATTTTAATTGCTCTTCTTGCATCTTCTTTTGTAACTTTTTTACTTAATCTTGCTTTTGCACTTGCTTCGCTTAATCTAATTAATGCTTCTAATTGTCTTGCGCTAATTGCAATTGCTTTTATATCTTCACTTGCTCCACCCCTTGGATTTCTTATATTAACATAAAAATCTTTAATTTCTTGAGAAGCTTGTGGTGTTAATATTGGGTGAATATTCTGTTTAGCATAAGCAAAATATTTTCTTAATAGGTGTGAATCAATTATATCTACAAGATGTTTTTCTCCACCATGTTCCATTAAAACATGTGAAGCAATCATTTCATCTCTTTCTTTTTGTGGGACATCTTTTAATACAAAAATTAAATCAAAACGATTTAACAAACTTGGGCTCATGTTAATCTGATGAGAAATAGGTTCATCAATATTAAATCTTCCAAGTTTTGGGTTTGCTGCACCCAATACTGCTGTTTCTGCCCTCAATGTTGCCTGGATAGTGGCTTTTGTAATAGTAACTGTTTGCTGTTCCATTGCTTCATGCATCGAACTTCTATCTTCTTCATCCATTTTTTCCATTTCGTCAATACAGGCAATTCCTTTATTAGCTAAAACCATGACTCCTGCTTCCAAACTCCAAGATTTTAAAATTTCATCCTTAACAACTGCTGCCGTAAGTCCTGCCTTGGATGCAGATTTCCCTACAACATATCGACCCTTTGGAGCATTAGATGAAATAAATTTTAACATTACAGATTTGGCTACACCAGGATCACCAACTAATAAAATATGCATATCTCCTCTTGTGGCGGTTCCATCACTTCTTGTTTTTTTGACCCCTCCAAGAAGTTGCATTGCAATTGCTAATTTAACTTCTGTGTGCCCATAAACACTTGGAGCAATACTACTTGCAAGCTTTGAAAAGAGATTATCATCTGCGGCAATTTCTTTGATTTGTCTTTCCTCTTCTTCTGAAATTTCAATCTCCTCAAAACTTTCTTCTAATGGGATAATATTATTTGCGTCTATAGCAATGTCAAATGTTGTTCCAACTGTTCCACCACGATTATAAATAGGAACTTCTCTTAAAACACCAATAACCCTTACCTTACTTCCAGGGGTTGTTTTTTCTTCCATTTTTGGTTCGACTAAATCTTCTTTCAAAAGAATATTGATTCTTCTTGGTTGTTCCCCGCCTGTTAATGATTCTGGAGTTTCTTCTGCAACTAATCTTTGAGCATCAACCATGTCTTTTTTTAATTCCTTGAAACCAGCTTTTCTCCCACAGCTAGTACATCTAGAAGGTTCCCTATAACTGGTATCAATTTGTAGAACGGTAATAACTGTCCCGCAAGTAGGACATTCAAATTTAGCATTAATTACTCTTGGTCTTACTTCAGAAGCCTGTCTAATAATTCCCTCAATTTCAAGTATTTTTCCTAGATGTTTTGCCCTTATCTCTCTAATCTTTAGTTTTTGGGATTCTGGAAGTTCAAGAAGTCTAATCCTGGCATCTTTTAGGCTAGAGTATAAGTCCTCTAGAGCTTCTGAAAACAAAGCAAGGATCTCTTCTGGCTTTTCAAGAAGTTTCTCAGATAATTCAATAGAAAACGCACTCAGTTCTTCAAAAGATAATGGAATAACTTTTAGGCCTTTCTTAACATATTTACCAATTTCGGTTTTATGTGCATTAAAAAACTCTTTTGCTTCTAAAATTAATTCGTCATTATTCATTTTAGCCTCCTTCAATCTCTTCTCTAAGACTATAGCCTCATTTCTGAATTTAAACTTTACTGTCCTATAAAGCAATATTTAAGAAGATATGTGTGGGGAAGATAAAATAATGTTCTGTATCACCCAAATCTTATTAAATTAAAGAAAAATCTCTATTTATGGATTCGATTGATGATGGAGCTACCATAAGAATTGGTTTTAAGGAATATCATGAAAGAATTGATGATGTTCCTTGTGACTTTAAGATGCTAACTTATTCTTTAAAGATTGATAAAAAATCGATTTTAATTTGTGGTTGTGGGGGTCCAGAGAGAAATTATCTAGAAATTTATGAAAATGCGGCAAAGAAGATTGCTGAGTTAATGAATGGAGGGGGTGTTAAAAATTATGTTTTGTATAATGGTGAGATGGTTAACATAAGAAATAAAAAATGGGAGTCTTGTGGTAATGTTCCAAAAAACGGTGTAGAAATTTTTAAAAAAACTCTTGAAAATTCTTTAAAATAAATACATATCAAATTTTTTAATTGATTAAAATTTTATAAAAAATAAAATTTCTATATTAAGGTCATGAAAGAAAGAAGATTATTTTAGAAATTTAATAAGATAAATATAACTGAAGAAAGATAATTAAAAGAATATTGAATAGTTTCTAAGCAATGAGTCAAGATCATCTGTAAATTTGCTTGGATCTTCTCTCATTTTTTGTATTAATTTATGTTTTGGCAATAATTGAAATCCTGTTGCTTCTCCATCAACAAAATTTAAATCACCATCATAAATGCCTGCAAATATCATGACTCGATGTCGTTTAACCCAAGGGGTATCATTCTTGACAGCCCGGATAGATTTCATCCAAGGATTAAAATCAATTGTTCTAATAATAGCGTATTTTTTAGTATCATTTTGTTTTATTGCATCATGAAAATTAATAAGATCTGTTAGTATAACTTCTGACCCAATTTCTTCTTTAGTTTCTCGATATAATGTAGATACGTGGGTTTCTCCTTTAGTTACATGGCCCCCAACAGTTTTGTCATATCTATTTGGATTTTCTGGCTTATCTCCTCTTTGAACAACATATAATTTTCCTTGAGAATTTGTAAGAATAAGATAAATTGCTGGAACAGCTAAATTTGCATCACCGTGAATTCTTGAATAATCTTCAATTTCCTTAAGAAGGCTTTTTCTTTCTTGGACTTTTACTAATTTTCCATCCCGATCATATGCTTGTAATAATTCTGACATCTTAATTATAAAGTGGTTACAAGATTGATTTATAAATCTTTTGAAATAAAAATATCTTTGAGAGAATTTGGTTTATATAAAAATCTTCTAAACATTTAAAAATCAGTCAGACCAAAGAAATTTACATGGTTAAAGTTGTTATTAAGGGGCTTGTTTTAAATGGAAGAAACGTAAGTATGGCTGATAAGTATGATGAACCCCCTACTGGTCCGAACGAATATGATATAGAACGAACATATCGGGCATTAGACGAATTTTTAAAAACAAATGGAGAGATAATCATGCCAGAAATAATTCAGAAATTACCTTTTATTGAGGATGGTTTTATCACCCCAAATATGGTTGCTTCGGCATATAGTTTAAATAAAAAATTAATTATTAGTGGACTTAGACCACATTTTTATGGAATTGCTCATTTAGTCAAGATCGCGACAAAAATTGAAGATGAATCTGAATTGGAAAAAAATTTAAATTTGTTAAAATGGGAAGCTGGATTTATGTTTAGAAATTATTGGAGAGAACAAGGGGATAAAAAGATAATTGATGTTCCTGAAGGAATGGAAGATGTAAGGGGATTAATTGGATATGCTTCTAGAATCAAATAAATAAAATAAAAAAGAAAAGAATTATTTCTTCTTGCCCAAGGCTTTTATGTTCTTTGTAAGCTGTTTCATAGCTTCATTCAATTGGTCCCTGTTTTTTGTTCCAGTGCAAACCAATTTTCCGTTACTGAATAACAAGAATGTTGCATTTGGTTGTTCAAGTTTATAGACTAAACCTGGGAATTGTTCTGGTTCATATTCTGTATTTTCAAGTTCCAAGCTAAGCATGTTTAAGTCCATCTTTAAATCAACAGAACCTGAAGCAACAATGTTTTGAACAGTTATCTTTGGCTTGTCTTTAACCTTTATACCAATTTTTCTAAGTTGTTTTATTACCTGTGCAATTACTTCGTTAACTTGTACCGTGCTTTTTGTTCCAGTACAAACAAGATTTCCAGAACTGAAGACAAGCACAGCAGATTTTGGTTTTTTTATTCTTAATACAAGACCTGGAAATTGTTCTGGGCTGTATTCTGTATCTGCATTACTTCTAACTAGTTTTTGCAACGGTACTTTTACATTAAGACTTGTTGTAGCAACGATATTTTGAATTTTTAAGTCTGTTTTAACCATTTTAGAATTTTTATTCATAAACTAACCGATTTATAAATGAGGACGAGACCCTTTATAAAGCTTTTTAAGAAGAATTATTTTAAAGCATAAGATGAATTCTTATAAGAATTTGAATTTGGTCCTTCCTCAGCTAAATCATAAAGCATCCCCCTAACTTTAGCATCAGATATCATGGCAATAGAAATAGAATTTTTTAATAATTCTCTTTCTGCGTTTTCTGCAATTTCTTTTAAGTTTGGCATTTTACGTATTTTATAGAAACCGAATATCTTTTTAAATATTTTGGATAGGTTATTTCCTTATTGGTTTTAAGCCAAGTTTCGTCTTTGCAAGATCATGGACTCTTTTTTCCATTTCTTTTAATGAACCATTATTATCTATTTTCATCTGCGCCATTTTCACAGTTTTATAAAATTGAAGTGCAGCATTATCTATAGATTCTTCATGTATAAATTGATCGAGTGTTTTTGGAAATCCTTTTCTTGCTCTTTTTTTCTGTCTTTGAAATCTTGTTTCAGGTTTAGCATCAACAAGAATTATTCTAGCTTTTAATCTTCTTTTGGCTTCAAGAACATCAATGGGCGTTCTAAGTCCAGAGATTACGACATTATCCCATTTATTATCTCTAATTTCCTGTAGGGCAAGTCTGATTAGATAATCTTCCCCATATTTTCTTCTTAATTCTGCCTGTATTCGAAGTAAAATATATCTTCCCTCTACTTGGATTTTTTCACGTTCTGCCTCTACTCTTAAAAAATCAGACATAACTATCTTTTTGAAACCGTATTTTTTTTCAAAAATATCTGCAACCTTGTCCTTTCCGGAAGCGATTGGACCAATTATACCAAGTATCATTTTCACCTCTTTGTTTTATTATAAAATACTAAGAATAATCAATTTAAAAAGATTATCAAAATTAGATGTGGCTGGAGAATTTCATTAAACTAATTGTAAAATGAGATAGTCTTTTTTCCAAGAAACCTTTGCAGATTTCCCCCCAATATCTGGACGTTCTTTTTTAATATCTCTACAGTAGTCTTGTTTTATGCAAGGAGATAAATTTATTCTTCTTCCTTTCATAATATATGCACCAAAATGATTTGAACAGAATATCCTACAATTATTTGAATCCAGGCTTTTAGCATATTCTTTATATTTTTTTGGAGGTAGAACATTGAATTTTTTATTATCCCAATCATAACCCATCATGAAAAAATAGTTTGAATTTCCATTTGCTAAAGCATTATAGATTTTTTTAGGTAAAATAAATCTTCCTTTATTATCTATAGTTACTTCAAAACAATCTTCTTTACTAAATGTATCTGAAATTTCCATTTTATTTTTATTTTAATCAAGCATATGAATCATTTCTAGCGGTTTTAGACCTGCTTCTTTTCTTGCCATATTTAACCCAATAGTGTTGCAATAGGTTCCGAGACAAGTATCTATTGTTTTTTTTGGAATTTGTTTATGATTTCTGATAATCTTTTTTGCCCGAATATATGTGTCATAGGTCGTTTTACTAAATGCTGTTGCACCTGTAAATGCAAGACCGGCCGCATAAGTAAAATAAACCATTAGTTCAGCTGGAGGAGATATGGCTTGATTATTTTGTAATAAAAATGAACCTAATGATAAAGATGCTACATAACTTGTTAATCCAACAACCGTAAATCTATTTTCACGAATGCATTTAACATAATCTTTTAAATCGAAATTTTTCATATCTCTTTTAAATTTGTATAGGTCTCTTTTCCAGATGTCTTTAATTGTTTTATTTTGTGTCATTTGTTTTATGCTTTTGTTTAATTTAGTTTTGCTTGAAGAATTTGTAAACCATTTCTGATAATTTCTTTTTTTTCTTCTGGATGCGGGTGGAATCTCATTCCAAAAACATGATCGCAAATAGATTCAATTCTATTTGGGTCTCTTTGTAATGCCATGAATAAATCTTCTTCTAAAAAACCATATTTTTGGGGTAAATCTGTATAGAGTTTTTTCCAAGAATTTATAGTGTTCTCTGAAGGGTGTTCTCCGAGAAAACATTTATGAACTTTAATCGTTTCTTCAATTATAGTCGTTGTTTTTTTAGAATAAATAATCTCTAAATCGTTTAATGAAATGTCTCCTAATACAATCAACCCTTCGCCTTGTCTGGATAGATATAACCGCTCCTTATATTTTTCAGGATTTAATTTTAAAACAATTCCTTGAAATGTAAATGGCCAAGTTCCTTCATGAAACTGTCCTTTAATAGAAGAATAATTGTTTAACTGTCTTTCAATATAGAGTTCTACATCTGGAGATTTGTCAAAAAATGTCAATTTATCTCCAAAATTAGAACAACCATAATAGGATGGGTCCTTTCCTTCGGCTAAATTTTCTAAAACATTTTTTTCTAAAGAGCCTTGCAAAATTCCTCGGTATAATGCACCAAGTCTTCCATATTTACAATTTCTCCAACTATCATAATCTAATTTAACTAAACTTTTATCTTGGGGTATAAGTGCTTGTTCCATGAAATCAAAGAGGGATTTTATTATTTAAATCTTTGGTTTATGTTACCACTTGTAAGATACAATTAAAACAGAAGATTTAAATATAATCTTACAGACTATTTATTATGATAATTACAAAAAAACCATTATTTAATGGAACGAATGAAAAATATTGGGACTTCTATAATAAAAAAACACAGTTATGTTTTTTGGAATTTTGGACAACATCTCCCATAGATGCAATAATTCATGCAAAAGAGAGTACTAAGAGACATGGTTCGAAAATGATGGTAACTTGTTTAAATGTATGGAATTCTTTTGATTTTGAACTATATTCAAAAGGGGGATTTGGTCCGGAAGAAAACACAGAATGGTATAAACGAATTGCAATGCCAAATAATGGGGGATTATTTACACCAAAATTAATCAAAGAAAAATTTTTAGAGAATTATAGGGAAGTAGAAATTGATAAATTAGTCGAGAGATATTGCGATGATGATCAAAAAGATTTTTATAAAAAATTAAAAGAGGGTTGGAAAAATAAAAAATGATAGATAAAAAGGAAGAAAGACAACAAGTATTATTAATGCAAATAGAAATGGGGTCAAGAGTAGCAAAAAAACTTGAAAAAGAACACGAAATATTAGGAAATGTTCTTTATGATTCTTGTGAACAACAGATAAATATCTTGGGATTAAAATTAAAATATATTGATTTAGATTCCCTATTATTAACTGAAAAAGAAATTATTGTTGGGGAAAATGAAATTCCAATTTATAAGTGTGATCAAATGTCGAATTATGATGAATTATTTAAAAGATTTGGTCAAAAAGCAAATTCCAAATTATATAATCAACTTAAAAAAGTCGAATCCCTATTTCAAAAAAAATTAAGTCAGTTGGAAAAAGATGTCAAGGAATATGAACAAATTTCTGGGATGAAATATTCTGGAAACATATAGAAAATTAAATTTGAGTATCAGCTAAACCTTTTCTTTGTCTGATTTGTCTGACAAGTTTATCTTGCATATCTCTTGGAACAGGTTCAAACATCTGATCAACTAAGAAGAATGTTGCTCTACCTTCTGTTCCGCTTCTCAAATCATTGGATAAACCAAACATTTCTGAAACAGGCATTTTTGCTTCTATAAAAACAAGTTCGCCTTCTTGTTCAACATTATTTACCTGTCCCCTTTTACTTTGAATTATTGCACTCATTTGTGCCATAAAATTCATAGGACCTTCAAATCTTAATATTTGAACTGGTTCGAAAAGAGTTGCCCTTGCATCATTCATACATAACCTAAGTGCATCTCTGATTGCAGGAAGAACCTGTGCAGGACCTCTGTGAATAGCATCTTCATGAAGTTTTGTATCCGTTAATGAAATTTTCAATTTAGTACATGGTTCCCTGGCTAATGGTCCTTGATCAACAATTTGTTCAAAACCAGCCATAACTAATTCAATAACCTCACCAATATGAACAATTCCTCTTGTTTTTTCTAATAAAATACAATCTTTGTAAATTTCTTTAACTTGTCTTGATTCCTCGTGACTATAACCAAGTTCTTTAAGTTTGTTCCATAATGCTTCATCTTTCTTTTTGATTTTTCCCTCATGGATTTCTCTGTTCTTGATTGCTTGATAAACACCTTCTTCTAAGGGTTCCATAGTCATAAAAAATAGATTATGTTTATTTGGAGACTTTCCATCGAATTCTCCAGATTTTTTACTGACAGTTTCTCTATAAACCACAATTGGTGGACTTGTATTAATTTCTACACCCTTTTCTGTTTTGATTCTATTTGTAACAATTTCTAAATGCAATTCCCCCATTCCAGACAATAGGTGTTGTCCTGTTTCTTCATTAATTTGGATTTTGATACTTGGATCTTCTTTTGAAACTTGTTTTAATACAGAAATTAATTTTGGTAAGTCTCCTGGTTTTTTTGCTTCAATAGCCTCAGTAACAACTGGATCAAAAATATGTGTAATTTCTTCAAATGCTTGTTCTGGTTCAGAGGTTAATGTTTCACTTGCATCTGCACTAATTCCTGCAAGTGCCAAGACATTTCCCGCTGGAATTTTTTCCATTGATTCAATTTTAATCCCGTCATAAATATAAACTTGCTGAATTTTTTGTTTTTGTTTTATATTGTTAAGATAAACTTCCATCCCAGGATAAACTGTTCCAGAAAATAATCTTCCTACACTTAATTCTTTTCCAGTTTTTGCATCGATAATAATTCTTGTAATAACAAATGCAACTTTTCCGTCAGGATTGCAAGAAAATAAATCTTTTGCAAGTTCTGTTTCATCTTCCCCATGCCAGATTTTAGGAATCCTATATTTTTGAGCATCTAATGGGTTTGGTAAATGTTTAATTGCCATGTCTAAAATAACTTCATATAATGGTGCATTTTTCCAGATCCAATCACTTCTTTCTTGTTCGCTTAATTCATAGATTTTTGCAATATCCTTAAATGCAACATTCTTTTTTTTCATAAAGGGAATAGACAATGCCCAATTATCTCTTGCAGATCCAAATGCAACACTTCCGTCAGTAATATTTACTTTCCATTTCTCTTTGTATTCTGGTTCTGCATATTTTTCAATTAATTCATTGAAGTTTGCAATAATTTTGATTATTTTTTCCTGCATTTTTTCAGGAGGTAATTTAATTTCTTTAAGCAATCTATCAAATTTGTTAATAAATAGAACGGGTTTTACTCTTTCCCTTAATGCCTGCCGAATTACAGTTTCTGTTTGTGGCATAATTCCTTCTGATGCACAAACCAATACAATAGTTCCATCAACTGCCCTCATTGCTCTAGTAACATTTCCAGAGAAATCTACGTGTCCTGGGGTGTCAATAAGGTTGATAAGATATTCCTGTCCGTCAACTTCATGGACCATAGAAACATTTGCCGCATCGACAGTCATATACCTTTGTTGTTCATCTTCATGTTGCCAAGTCATCATACCTTTTTCTAAATCTCCAGCATATCTTGAAGACATCATTCCTGCAGCAGCCATAAGATTATCTGTCATAGCAGTTTTGCCATGATGAATATGTGCAGAAGTACAAACATTTCTAATATTCTTTTGTTGTGAAATTAATCTGTTAAATTTTTCTATTCTTGATTCTTTTGCCATCTTTATTTTCCTCAATTATCTTGCAGAATCAGCCTGCTTTTCAATTTCAATTCTTTTTGAAACAGCAGTACTTTCATTCGAATCATTAGATGCAGCGATTATTTCATCTGCCAATGCTTCAGATAATTTTTTCTTTTTATTAAATGATTTATCTTGTGCCCCGTGAATCATGTTTCTAAAGGCCAAACTAACTCTCCTGGATGGTGCACAATCGACTGCTTGAGGATATCTTGCCCCACCATACTCTATTGCAGTAACTTCATCTCTTGGAGAACCATTTTGTATAGCATTAATTAAAATTTGAATTGGATTTTGTTTTGTTTTAGTTAAAATAATTTTAAGGGTTTCTATAACTACTTTTGCTTGTTGAGTATATTTTCCAGAAACTCTTGTCATAATTTTATGTTTTTTTCCTCTGTGACCTGGAACAGATAATTCGTTAATCAATCTTTCAACAATATTTGTTTTTGCTCTTGTAAATTTAACCCTATTTCTTCCTTTTGATTTAACCATCAGTCTTGGTTCAAATGAAATATATTTTTGAAGACCCTTGTCAGAAACAGTTAATCCTTCTGCATCAAATAATCCGAAAATTTTAATACTTGTCATTTTTATATTTTATCTAGATTTATCTTCTACCCTTCTCGATTTTTCCCTTAACCAACATTCTTAATGGTTGATCATTTACTTTTATGACATGGAATCTGACACAAGGAATATCTCCTTTAGCTCTTCCTTGTTTTCCCCCAATACATTCGATAATTACTTCATCATGTTCATCAATAAATTTTGACGCAAGATTTCCTGGAACAAAAGCAGTTACCTGTCGTTGATTTTTAATAAGTTGAACCCTGACACATTTTCTCATCGCAGAATTTGGTTGTTTTGCTTCTAATTGAACTTTTTCAAGAACAATTCCCTTTGCTTGAGAACTACCTTCTAAGGGGTCTGATTTTTCTTTTAAATTCATAGCCCTTACCTTATATTTACCAGAGCTCCATCTAAACTTCTGCCTGGTTTTCTTCATTTTTCTTGCTGCTAATATTCCCATTTTGATTGATGCTTGAAAATGCTCCGCATTTTCGGTATCCCGAAATCTTTGATTTCGTGATTTTTAGATACTAATTTCTAATAATCTAGGTTACTAGAATATAAGGTTATTCAAAACTCGATTTATAAATGTTTTTGTTTCTTAAGAGCAATTATTAATGATAAAAACGTTTATATGGTATGCAATATAGGTCAAACAATGATAAAATATGATGAAGATAAAGAACTATTTGAGAAAGTTGCAGAGATAATTCAAGTACTCAAGATGAAACACGTTGATAAGGAGAGAATTTCTGTAATTCGAAGTAGGGGATCAAGTAGTAGAAATATTCTTGCCAGATGCCATGCTCTTCCAAGAATTATGCAACACTCTTTAAAAACCGGACCATTCTACACTATTGAATTAGTCTCAGAAAATTTTGATAGATTAAGTGAAGAAGATCAAATAAAAACCTTGATTCATGAGTTATTACATATTCCAAAAGCATTTGGTGGGGGATTCAGGCATCATGATTTTGTATCAAGAAAAACCGTCGACAAATTTCACGAAGCATACAAATTAGCAAAAAGAGAACCAGGACAAATTTCTTTAAATAATTCTTTTTTAAATAAGATATTTTCTTGAAACTGTGAACCCATAATCTGGTCCAAAATTCTTAAAACACAATACCTTGTATGGTTGTTCCCACTTTCCCGAGATAGCTCGACGGAGAAACATTTAAATACTGTTTGTCCTCTATAAAAATAGATTTTAATTAATATTAAATAAAAAAGGAGGATAAAATGGGAACAATTTTAGTAAAAAACGTCATTAAGAGAAAACCAGGTTTTCTTTACTACGTAGACGGAAAGGGAAACGTATGTGAAGCAAAAATGGCAAGAGGCGGAAGAAAAAAGAAAGCAAAGAAGAAATAAATCTTCTAACATTCTAAATTTTTTTTATTTTTTTATATCTTTTATTTTTTAGGTTCTAATTTATTTTTATAAAATAAGTTCAACTTTTGTTCCAAGATTATTTGATTCGCTTTCTTTTTTTAAAAGTTGTTTGAATGAATCATCAGTTTCACTTAATCTCGAAAGCCCACCATTTCTAATGTATATTGGATCAACATGTCTGAATTTTTTCTTCAATGGAGCTTCCTGACTTTGTTCATTTATTTGGTAATTTAATTTTCCAGATAATGTCTTAAGGTTTCTTTGAATTATTAAATTTGTACTATTTTTTATTTTTTCTAATATCTTTTTTTCTCCACCATAAAAATCCATTGAAACCAATGTTCCTTCTTGAATCGCCATCTTCAATGCTTCTGAGAATAAACGATATCTCAACATAGTTTCGGGATGTCCCCAGTGTTCTAATTGTGCTTTTAAGAAATGACTCCCAAAACTTTTCGCAGATTTTTTATCGGAAAAAACCAATTTTCCATCATAAATTCTGAGATTTTTGAAAAAATATTTTGCAAGTTTTGGAGTGGTTACTGGATCCCTAACAAGATAATCAAATCTATCTGCACAAACATCTGGGATATTTAGGTCCAAAATTTTGAAATTTTCTAAATGGGAAATTCTTTCGACATCTATCTTATATTCTTTTAAAATCAATGGAATGTTAGAGTTTGTAATGATTTTTTTATGTACTTTATCTTGGTGATCTTCTTTTTCATTGCTTCCAAGAACCCAATCATAAACATGTGAAAAAGCAGTATGGGAAATGTCATGTAATAGTCCTGCAACTTGTTCTTCTAAGTTTGCCCGGCAATATTTAAGTAAAAGCATAACACCGATAGAATGTTCATATCGACTAAATCCTTTAAAACGATTAAATTCATCTGGAACACCAAGTTGAGAAACATCTTTTAATCTTTGAATTTCTGGAGAGTTTATTAATTTAAGAAGAACAGGTTCTTTGACTTCATTATGACCATATATTCTATCTTCTAATAACATTTTCCCCTTACCTTTTAGAAGAATTCAAATCAGATTTAAATATTTATATAGTATTTAGTATATATTATTAATTATGACAAAAAAGAAAACAAAAAGAACAATTTGTTTGGGCATTGAAAGTACGGCCCACACATTCGGGATTGGGATTGTCGATGAACAGGGAAAAATACTCGCAAATGTCAAAGATATGTATTCTTCTGAAAAAGGTGGTCTAATTCCAGTAGAACTTGCGAAACATCATGCCAGGGTTTGTAATGATATCCTTGCTAATTCAATTAAAGAAGCAGGGATTGAAATGAAAAATATAGATCTTATTGCTTATTCATATTCTCCAGGATTAGCTCCAAGTTTAAAAGAAGGAACAATCTTTGCAAAAGCACTTGCCAAAGAACTAAAGGTTCCACTTGTTCCAGTTAATCATTGTATTGCTCATCTTGAAATAGGAAAACTTGTGACTAATGCAAAAGACCCCGTATATTTATTCTGTTCAGGAGCAAATACACAAATAATTGGATATGCTTCTGGGAAATATAGGGTATTTGGCGAAACACTCGATGTTGGTGTTGGGAATTTTATTGATAATTTTGCAAGACATGCTGGGATTGGATTTCCAGGAGGGCCAAAAATAGAAGAACTTGCAAAAAAAGGCAAGAACTTTATCGAACTTCCTTATAGTGTAAAGGGCATGGATGTTTCTTTTTCTGGATTGTTAACAAATTTAAAACAAAAATATGATTTAGGCAAATACAAAATAGAAAATCTTGCTTATTCATTACAAGAAACAAGTTTTTCAATGCTTGCAGAAGTAAGTGAAAGAGCAATGGCACATTTGAATAAAAAAGAACTTGTTTTAATTGGGGGTGTTGGAGCAAATAAAAGGTTTTGTGAAATGCTTGAAATAATGTGTAGAGAAAGGGGGGCAAAATTTTATTCTGTTCCACTTAGTTTGGCTGGTGATCAGGGGGCAATGATTGCTTGGACTGGAATTGTAATGCAAAATTTAGGTAAAAAAGATCATAAAATTTCTATAAAAAATATTAAAAGTGCTGATTTTGATACAACTGAACGGGTTGATGATGTGGATATTGATTGGGTTGAAGAGAAATAATTAAATATATAAACCGAATATCCTTTTTTCTATCATGATTTTGTTTCGACGATAAAAAGGTGTTGTTACTTCTTGTTGGTTACAAAATAACGGAAATCAAAAGGTTTATAAACCTGTGTTTACTTTGAAATAGTAACAGATTTTAACCATGGATAACCGGAAGTTAAAATCAAAATAAATCTAAAATGCAAAAAAACAAAATGAACGCAAAATTTTTCGGAATTTTGACTTTCGTAGTTTTCTTAGCAATCGCTTTAACTGCAACTGCTTTATCAGAAAGCTGGTATGAAGATAGCGCAGACATAGGCTCTTTAAGAGTTTATGTTGATGGCAATATGATCTGGAGCGGAAGATGTACTGGTGATAGTTCAGCAGACCAAGTCTACTGTTACACTTACCAAACAGCAACCCCTGCTTTGATTAGAGGAGAAACAATGCCTGTTAAAATTGTTTTCACTCCAAACGAAGATTTAGGAAATATCAGATTAAGAATTCATATCAATAGCTATAGAACAGAACTAGTTGATAAAACTGTTGAATTTGATGCCTTCGATGGCAACCAATACAGTAAAGATTTAGCAATCGCAATTCCAAGTGACATAGATGCAAAAGATACATATACATTATATGTAAAACTTGAAAGCAGACATGAATTAACTGGTGTTGACGAAGCAAAAATCGATTTATCTGTACAAAGAGTTGCAAATGACTTGAGTATCTTAAGTGTAGAACTTTTGACAAACAAAGACAATTACCACCCAGGTAACAGCATCTATGCTGATGTTGTTGTCAAAAATGTTGGAAACCACGACTCAGACGATGTATATGTTAAGTTATCCATAAAGGAACTTGGCATAAGCAGAACTGTCTATCTTGGTGATTTAACTCCAACTGACTGTGAAAGATGCGACAAGGAAGACACACAAAGAGTTTCAGTAGTTCTTTCACTTCCATTAGATAAAACAGGAAGTTACACTCTTGAAGCACAAGCATATAATAGCGAATTGTCTGAAACAGTTTCAAAGTTGATCACTGTTAAAAACCCAAGTTTAATCAACATCTTGCCACAATACACAAACAGAGATGTTGCAAAAGGACAAACAACTTCATACAATGTTGTTTTTTCAAACTTCGGAGACACAGCGGAAACTTTCTCTGTTAACGTTATTGGTTTAGACGGATGGGCAACAGCTCAAACAACTCCTTCAACATTCATATTGGGTGCTGGAGAAAGTAAAGTCGTTTCAATCGCAATAACAGCAGACGAAGACGCAAGCGAAGGAAGCCATCCTTTCTTGGTTAAAACAAGATATGGTGGAAACACAAAAGACATGCAATTCAATGCAAATGTCAAAACATCCTTTATCGACTGGAGTTTAGTCCTATTGATAATCGGAATCGTATTGGCTGCAGGAATAATTGTATTGTTAATCGCAATGCTATCTAAGAAAAAGAAAGTCGAAGAAGAAACACCTGAAACATATTATTAAATTTTTTTATTTATTTTTTATTTTTTTATTTTTCAGGTTCTTCTTTTTTTCTTAATATTGTTTTCCGCGTTATTAATCATATTAATTATTGTTATTTCTAAATACTCTTTCGCTTTTGCATGTGCTGTTTGATGAATAATATCTACAGTATATTCATTACACACTGCCTTTTTAGGAAGTTCTTTTTTTATTGATTTTAATTGATGTTCATATTCTATATGGAATATTTTAAGACAAAGGTCATATAATTTATCCTTATAATGTATTACGCTAACATTTCTGTTGTCAATTATTACCTTAAGATAATCTGTAGAAATTTTATGAGTGATTGTATTCTTTATTATTTCAGGATCCCGAATATCTCCGAGCATAAATTCTAATTCAACATAGAAATTATTTTTCTTTGAACTCCGATGATAATGTTTTTCAGGGGAATGACAATACTTGCAGATTGCAGGATAATTATCGCATGCAGAACAAAGATCACATTTTCCTTTTTGTGCCATTTTTAATTTTATAAATTTATTGCATCCTAGTTAAGAAAAGCATATTTAAAAATAGATAACATACTAAATAATACATATTTTTTTTAGAATAATTAGATTAAAAATAGAGATTTAATCAATAACCATAACCTTTTTAAAGCACTTTTTTCTTACTAACCTACCAATGACTGATAGCTATCAATACGCTAAAAAATGTGATCCATTTTTGGCGCCACGAAATAAAAAAATTTCGCTGTCTATGATAGCATAAATATTAGGGAGGAAAAAAATATGGTTACACCTTACGAAACAGTTGAAACCGCAAGAAAAGCGGGGAAGATAGAGAAAGGTATTAACGAAGTTACAAAAGCTATCGAAAGAGGTACTGCAAAGCATGTAATAATTGCAGAAGACGTTTCTCCAAAAGAAGTTATCCAACACATTCCATTATTGTGTAAAGAAAAAGGAATAAAATGTGAATCTGTTGATAGCAAAAAGAAACTAGGAGCTTCCGCAGGAATTAATGTCGGCGCCTCAGCAATTGCAGTAATCGAAGCAGCTTCAGTTAAAACAGAAGACAAAAAGAAGAAATAAATATTCTAATTGTTTTCAACTTTTTTATTTATAATTCAACTCTAAAATAAAATGGCAAAAACGGACAAAAAACAACAACCGCAACAACAGCAGA
The DNA here is from genome assembly GCA_018304245.1 of Candidatus Pacearchaeota archaeon. Lineage (GTDB taxonomy): Archaea > Nanobdellota > Nanobdellia > Pacearchaeales > UBA284 > UBA284. Next base: position 1,787 of record JAGVWO010000002.1, on the reverse strand, counting down.
GACAAGAAAGAAAAATCGAAAAGATTAGTGGAATCGCTGTTCCAGCAGAAGTAGAAGAATTACTTGGGAGAACAGGAACAAGAGGAGAATTAACACAAGTTAGAGTAAAAATTCTAGAAGGATATAATCAAGGAAAAACCCTTAGAAGAAATACAAGAGGACCAATAAGATTAGGAGATATTTTAATGCTTAGAGAAACACAAATTGAAGCAAGAAAAATTAAAGGAAAAATTGTAAAGGGGGCGTTCACTTAAAATGCACAAATGTCATATTTGCTCAAAACCGGTTGAACACGGCAATGGAATTCTATTTGTTTTAACAGACGGAAAAATCGTCCCTTTTTGTTCAAGCAAATGCAGAAATGCTTACAAACTTAAGAGAACCGTAAAAAGACTTCAGTGGACAAAACCAAAAGCAGAAAAGAAATAATTCTTTCTAATTTCTTATTAATTTATTTTTCGAAGACAAAAAGATAAATATTTAAATGTTTAATGCGATATATAGAAGATATTCATTTAAGAGGTGAATATTTATTAAAAAAAGAATGGTGTTAGGAGGAAAATAAAATGAAAACAAGCATGATCATAATTGGTGTGATTTTTCTTGTTATTGGAGCCTTGTTATATTTTGTACCTACGCAAAACTTTAGTGTAGATACAACAACTACTGGAGAAGGGAATACAGATGTGCGTACATCATCTGCCAATATAGATATTCCTGTAGAATGGGCATATGCAACTGCAATCATTGGTTTGGTTTTATTAGTGCTTGGAATAGTAATTCCGAGTTCAGTGAAACATGTTCAGGGACCTAGAGGACCAAGAGGAAGAGTTTCTGCTAAAAAACAAGCACCTAGGAGAAGAAGAAAGAAAGCATTACCTAGGATTACTTCAATAACGAAAACAACCAAAACAATCAGGAAGTAAGGAGAATAGGTGAAAAATAATGGGAACCTTAGATATATTAATAATTAAATTAAGAAATAGAAGTATTTAGTTATGGCAATTTTAGGAAGTTTAATAGGAATTATTGCATTGATATGTGCAATTTGGGTGATATATAATGTATTAGTAAACAATAAGGGGTTAAGTACAGCAGCAAAAGTTATTTGGGTAATTTGCGCAGTGTTGTTTAGTATAATCACAGCCATAGTGTATTTCTTAATAGGCAGAAAGAGATAGTTTATATTTTTATATTTTTTTCTCGCTGATTTTAATAAGATTTCTGTTTTAGAACATATCTCATTAAAATAAAATATGTTTCACGAGTAATTGAATTAAAAGATGGTTCGATCATTAGTAATAAAAAATTGACAAAATAAATTTAAATTCGTTATTCTCTCTTTTAAGATTAAATTTAAATACCTCTTAAGGCTATATTTATTAACGGAAATTAATCTTAAAAATGGAGGTAAAGAGGTGAATAATGGGAATTAAAATTCCAATGTTTGGTTCTAAAAAGACAGAAGAAAAAGAAAGGCAATATCCTGTAATAAATATAAATCCAGAAATTCCTCCGCTTCCAAGATATTCTGATAAAACAAAAATAGATGTGCGATATGTTGTAATTTCTCCATTTGTTTCAATACATATTTATTGGGACGAGGAAAAAAGTGAATTATTATACAATATTGAAGAACCAATTTTAACAGAACCAGAGAAAAAATCATTAGAACAGATATCCTTGGGAATGACTGAAATGATTAATCTTGGAATGGTTGAAAATAAAGACCAGGAATCTTTATTAAAATATTTGGATCAAATGGCAAGGATTTTAATTTCTGAATT